>NZ_JBMXYC010000011.1:0-8570 GCF_053996935.1 Candidatus Alkanophaga liquidiphilum | reverse complement strand
GTCGAGGGCTTCACTTCGGGTCGCCCGACCCTACGTCGATAAATAGTAAAGCGACATATATAAAACCACCCGCCTCCCCTGCTGCTACCTTTCAAAAGTAGGAATTAGCAGCAACGTCTTCTTAAAAGGTTTGGGGGATTGCGAAGTAGTGGATGACGTCGCGGAGCGGCACGCTTGCATCAAGCGGGATTGTTCGCCCAAGGAGCTCGCAAATGAATGCGCAGACGAACACTGCGATTATGAGCGCTGAGGCTTTCGCGACGTCGCCTTTCCGCAGAGCTGCTGCAACCGGGATCACAAGCACGAGCGTGAGCACCGCAGACACTCCTCTCGCGAGGAACACCGACTTGAGCTCGCCATGAACGTCTCGTGCAGCGTTTCGAGCTGCGCCATGCCCGCAGGCGTCGCCGCTTGCAATTTGGACGTTTGCGAAAATCGTGATGAGGAGCAGGTATTTTGCAGAAAGCACTGCTGCTACTGAGGTCATCCCTAGGATGAACGTCGTCAGAAGAACACTGGCGTCGTGGCAATCTCTAAAGCAGGAAGCGCCGGTAGCATGTAAACATGTCTCTAGAAGAGCACAAAGATAAAGCCAACGACCGCCGCAGGGACGCCTACGGTGAATCTTGCAGTCCTGAAATTAGTCTTTATCCCTTCTATGACCTGCCTACGAGTTTGGCTAACGCCGTTCCGCCGAAAAGCCCAAATTCCAGCTCGAATACCCAAAGTATAGTGTATATCAGAAGAAAGACCACGAAGACCGAGAACACCGCAATTTCCTGACTCATCGGCGACATCGCCACGTTCGCCATCGTCCTGTATGCAGTTAACGGTCTGGCTTCGTGCGAGAGTTTACTCTTTGCGAACCTTATCCGCACCGGCATCCTCGGTTCACGCCGCCACCATCCTCACCTAAATGGGCTTGGGGGCTATCTTTTTCAGAATGTTTATGACGCCGTTCACGTCCGCATTCACGACGATCCGCAGTCTTTGCAGACGTAATAGGCCCCTCATGCATCCTGTCTCCGCTCTTTGTGCTGCCGCACCTGAAGCACGTCCTTGATGTATCTCTCTCATCGACTTCAACGTAGTTTTTATACTATGGCTCTCGCATTTCGCCTTGAGTTCCCGCTTAAACGGCCCGAACGGACGTAGTGGAAGTTCTTGTTGTTCTTCTTACAAAAAGTCGCTAAGAAAGCTTATGAACCTATTCTGAGATGGGGGAGGTGGGTGGAAAAGTTTTAAATAAATACTTGAATGTTTGTATTTTCATTGGCGAGGCTGCGGGTATATCCTGTTAGGGGCAGCGTGCTCCGCCCGAACACGTCGCTCAGGCTCTGGGCAGGTTGCCCTCAAGGAATCAGAGTGGAGAGGCTTAAAGTGAAGCTCCCGCCTTCAGTCGTGGAGTAGCTTATACCCCCCCTCCCCACCGCCAAGTTTATGGTTTAAATGAGAGGGCGGAAGTTTTATGTATCCGTAGTTATTTTTGTCTCGATGGGCTGGAGCGGCGTCCGCCAGTTTTCCAGCCCGATGCGGGTGCGGTCTTACAGCCACCCCGATGGCTCGATGAAGCGGGACGGCGTCCCACGCACCCACGCACGCACGGGCGAGGGCAAGCTAGCTCCTCGTTCATCGAGGAGACGCTGACCTTTCTTATCCCTTTTTATAAAAATGTTGCTTGCAAAATCTCGTTTTTCAGGCGGGATGCGCAAGGAAAGTGGGCGAGCACAAGGGTATGTGACATCTCCTTCTCACCGGAGTAAGAACGCAGTGATAGCAGTTGGCTCTTGCTTCAGAGAGACGCTTTGCCCGTGAGCACCGCTTCTGCGGCGACACGAAGTAACAGGCGCCAGGTCTGCCTTCAGAGCAGTCTGCCTTAGAATCATCTAACAATCTTCAGTATATCAATTTCAAGGATGTCCTCAGCGCCAAGCTCCTTGAGCCTTGGTATGAGGATATTGACCTCGCGCTTGCTGACCACGGTTTCGACAGCGTAGTAGGCTTCACCGTCGCCATAGAGTCTTGATATCGTGGGGCGTTTCAGGGCGGGGAGCGCTCGCACGATGCGCTCGAGGCGGTCCGCCCGCACGTTCATGCTCAGCAGGACCTTGCCACGGGCTTCGAGGACGCCGAGGAGCAGCGTCTTTATCTCCTCGATTGCCTTGCGTTTCTTCGGATCATTCCACGCAGCCTTGTTGGCAATGAGCCTCGTTGTCGACTCAAAGAGCACGTCGATGATTCGCCAATTGTTCTTTGCGAGCGTCTCGCCGGTCTCTGTGAGCTCGACAATGCCGTCCATCATATCCTTGGCTTCGGTGGCACCGTATGAAAAGAAGATTTTGACCGGAATCGCAAGTTGCTCAAAGTAGCGTCTCGTGATGTTCGGATATTCGGTGCTGATTTTTGCGTTTTTTGGCATTTGTTCAGGACGTTCAATTCCGCTGTCGTGCTGAACCGCCAGGACGATTCGCACAGGGGCGTTGCCACGCTTTCCGTATCTGAGGTCTGCGACTTCGACGACGTCCGCGCCTCTCTCTACGATCCAGTCTTTGCCGGTGATGCCGAGGTCGAAATAGCCCTGCTCCACGAATTCTGGAATCTCCTGCGGACGCAGAATCTTGACCTTGGAGATACGGGGGTCGTCGATCGTCGGGTTGTAGCCCCGCTCCGTCCGCCGCACCTCCAAGTCAGCCTGCTTGAATAGCAGCAGCGTCTGCTCTTCCAAGCTTCCCTTCGGAATCGCTATGCTTATCATGGTCGTCATTTAAAACGTGCTGAGCTTACCTTCTATCACCATTTCGGAGATTTTTCCTACTTCCGCGAGATTTTCGTCTATGATTTTGCGGGCGGCGTTTTCGATGGTGTTGAAATTCGTATCTGACGTGGGGATTATTTGAGCGCTTGCAACCTTCGGCTCGTCAATCCGCCGTCCGATTTGCGAGAGAATCTTCACATAAACCTCCTCGACGCCTACCACACGCTCGAAGATTTCGTTAGCGATTCTATTGGCGAGCAGGTTGTAAAGTTTACCCGTGTGGTTAATGGGGTTTTTCCCAGAAGCAGCTTCCATGCTTATCGGGCGGTTGGGCGTGATGAGCCCGTTGCAGCGGTTGCCACGCCCGGCGCAGCCATCATCACCCATCTCCGCCGAGGTCCCCGTGACGGTGATGTAAACGGACTGCGGCGTGTCGGCGGCGTTCACCGCAACGCTCACCTCCCGCTCGGTGAACTCGTGGGCTACACTTTTTATGAACTCGGTGAGCTGGCGCTTCACCGCCGCATAGTGGTCGTAGTCGTCCACGTATTTCGAGACGATGGCGTCCGCAACCGTCAAGTTTATCCTGTCGCCGTTCCGCACGCCCATGACCTTCATGTCCTCACCTATCGCTTTTTCCTTATGCCTGAGCTCTCGCATCACCCGCCGCTCGGCGTTCAACACAATCTTCTCGGTCTCAGAAAGCGGGGCATGAGCGACGCCAAACGAGGTGTCGTTTGCGTAAGGGACCTCTTCCTTAAGTCTACAAACCTCGATGAGGTCGGCGGAGCCCTTCCCAAGCTTGCAGTCCACGATGACGTGCGCTTCGACGTCGAGATTGCGGACAGCTTGCCTTAAGTAGTGCTTCGCAGCTCTTATTGCGATAGTATCGGTTGCGAAATCTATGCCCTCATACTCTTTTATTGCTCTTCCTGCGACGAGCATGTATATCGGTGAGATAACCTCGCCGCCGCCGAAGCGGGGCGCCGAGCTGCCGGCGACGATGAGCGTTTTGTCGGTGTTGTGGTGGAGGACGACGCCGCACTTCTTTTTATATTCTCGGCTAAGAGCCGCACTTATCGCCTCTGCGATGCCATCGCAAAGGCTGTCGGGATGCCCTAAGCCCTTCCTTTCGACAATCTCTATCTTCTGTCCCTCTACAGGCGTCGTTCTTAGCATCTCAACATTTATGTTCCTCATGCTCATTTTCCCGCCCTCTTTACTCAACATTCGCTCTCTCAGAGATTATAGCGCTGTTGCCTGTGGGGTCCTCAATTATCAGTCGCATCCTTCTCCTCCCTGCCTTTATCTCATTTATCTTCCTGAAAAGTTCAGCAATTTTCGCCTTTTGCTCCTCGTTGGCATCCCGCTCTAAGAGCTTCAAGACACTTTCGACACGCTGCAACACGCCTTCGACATTTGAAATGAAGGCTTCGCCCTTCTTTGGCTCCACGACGACGCCGAGCTCCGGAATTTCAATCCTGCCATATTGCGACCTTACGACCCGTACGCTCAAATCCTCCTCAGAAGCGACCTCCACCTCATACCGCTTGTTGCGCCGCTTTGAAAGAATCATAACGTCCGTTGTTTTGTAACCGCAGCCGCACACCGCATTGAAAATCATAACTTCGCCAAAATAGGACACCTCGTAAGGAACGAAGCGCAAGGTCATTTCGGAACCACAAATAGGACAAACTCCTTTCATCTGACCCTCGCTCATGCACTCCTCCTAAGAGCAGTAGTTATTTGGCTATTTTCCTCCTTTCTATCCTGATGCCCGTCGGAGTTACTATTATTTTGTCGTCATCCAGTCCGGCGATGTCCCCGCCAACGTCCGCCACCACTCTTTTCAAATCCTTTATCGCTCGCTCCACCGTAATCTTGTCCTGCTTTATTAGAGATATGTCAAGTATGAGGATGTTCCCCTTGTAAATCTCCTTTTTCAGTTCGGGCATCTCGTTCAGACTCGTTAGCTCTACCGCCTTCACATACGACTTCGCTTCCTCTTCCGCAAGCTCCACGTATTCTTCAATGTCAAGGTCAACATAATCTTCTACGTTCTCCCTCCGCGCAAGCTCCTTCTTCTTGAATAACCTCATCGCAGCCCCCCCATAAATGTATGTCTCCTTTTAAAAATTAGTTTGGGTCAGGTATGTTGAAGGCGTGGGGACAGCTTGTGACGCCTTGGGAAAGTCTCCCAAGCCATAAGTTGCGCGTTTTTAGATGCCGTTCTCGGCGGCTGCAGGGCGGTCAAGGTCTCTTTTTATTTTAAATAAACTGTCTGCAAAGGCAAATTTTAATAAAGCAGATGCTTGAAAGAGTTCTAATGAAGCATATATTCTTTGTTATCGCCTTAGCATTAATATTCGTGAATGTTGCCGCCGCAAAGACATACTGCGTTGATGATGACGGTTCTGACTGTCCAACCGCCGATTTTGTAAAGATTCAGGACGCTGTGGACGCCGCCAGCAGCGGGGATGAAATTTTAGTTTACCCCGGCGTGTATTTTGAGGACGTTGTGCTGAACAAGAGATTGACGCTCCGTGGCGTAGATTCGCCGGAGATAAACGGCGAGAGGGAAGGGATACGGATTCAGGCGGCGGGCTGCTGGGTCGAGGGCTTCCGTATAAACTTCTGCGAGCTTGCTGGACTCTCCGTCGAATCCGAGGATAACGTCATCATCCGCAACATCATCGAACACAATAAATACGGGATAAAACTACAACGCGCCTCAAAGAACATTATTAGGGAAAACAAACTTATGAATAACGATTACGGCTTGTATCTTCACGAGTCATCTGAGAATTTCATATACCTGAATGACATCATCGGTAACGTTGACAGCGTTTATTCCTACAAATCTCAGAACTGGTGGCATTCACAGGGACGGGTTTCCTACGTTTATAACGGCAAGACTTTTGAAAACTACTTGGCGAATTACTGGAGCGACCATAAACACGTAGACCTCGATGGCGATGGCATCTGCGACTATGTTTACCTCATAGATGGCGAGGATGAGGATTACTTCCCGCTCATCATGCCGTTTGAAAATTACGAGATTCTCAGGACGCCGGAGGTAATGCCGAGCCCTGCCGCTGGGACGCAAGACGCCACAACCACAGGCGCCGGAGATGGCAGCGGAGGCGCACCAGCACCCACGCCGACGAGAACGCCTACTGCCGACGGCGCTTTGTTAATATTTGGGTTTGTGTCCACTCTGCTGATGCTAAAAGAAAAGCAGCGGCGACGAGCGACTGAGGAAACACGGTCATTGTTTGATTAAGTCGAGTTAACCTACCTCATTTTAGCCTTCACGAGCGTTATTATTTTTTGTAGTGCATCAGAGGCTTTTCCGTGGATGACGACGTCTGCGTAGTTGTCGTGGGCGGTGGGTGTTAAATTTATTATCACGAGCCGTGCGCCACTTCTTTTCGCAAGCAGCGGGAGCGCTGCCGCCGGATACACGACGAGCGACGTGCCTACGACCATGAAGAGGTCGCAGCTCGCCGCAGCTTCTTCCGCGAGCCGCATCTCTCTTGCGGGCATCGGCTGTCCGAAGGAGATAGTCGCAGGTTTCAAAATGCCGCCGCACGCATCGCACCTCGGCGGGATTTCGCCACGTGTCACTCGCCTCTGAATCTCGTCCCTCGGATACCTTTTGCCGCAGTCCAAGCAGACGACGAACAACAGCGTCCCGTGAATCTCGATGACTTTGTCCTCAGGAATGCCAGCCTTCTGGTGCAGTCCATCGACGTTCTGCGTGATGACACAGTGCAACTTCCCCAGCCTGTAGAGTTCCGCAAGCGCAAGGTGCGCGGCATTAGGTTTTGCATTTGCAACGACCGGATAGAAATCTCGGCTGAATTCCCAGTATTTACGGCGGGTCGTCTCGTTCGCCAAGAACCTCTGGAAGGAAAATTCATCAGGGTCGTATCTGCTCCAAATGCCGCCGGGGCTCCTGAAGTCCGGGATTCCGGACTCGGTGCTTATGCCAGCGCCTGTGAGCGCAACGACTCGCTCCGCCCTCAAAATCAGGCTCGCCACCACGTCCGTCTTGTCCCCTACATCCATTATCATATCTTTTACGCCGGCTTTTATCTTCCTGTTGCTTGCAAGACTTCTCCCGAAAGGGAGGAGTTGTTGGCGGTAGATTTTAAGAAACGGTTGCTGCTAATTCCTGCCTTTTGAAAGGTAGGATACAGCAGAGAAGGCGGGCGGGGAAGTTTTGTATATATGTTGCTTTACTATTCATTTCTATCACCTCAAACTCTCTAAAAACTCTCTCAATAAAAGCGCTGTAAATGCTGGTTTTTCTAATTGGCAAACTGTTCTATACATTTTCGTATGATCCTTTATCCAAACAACACCGTCAAGAACAGCAACTCTTAAAGCATTGCCATCAGATCCTCTTAATAGTCTTAAGGCGTCTTCAAATTGGGCATTTTGGTGTCCTCCATAATCTGTTAGAAATTTTGCCTCACCAATAATATATATATATCTTTAACTTTTGCTATAAAATCAGGCCCTTTGTTCAGGTTACATCCAAGATAACTATTCGCAAAGTTTAATAAATGATTTTCACTCCCTTCCAAAAATGATATGTCGTGCGATGATACAAAAACATCATCATTTAAGAATGGATATTCCAATGTCCTCAACCATCTTTTAAACAACGTACCTATTTGTCTATTGAATTCTTTGGGTTCTTCAAGTGCTTTTATCATATTTTCATAGCCCATAGAGCGAATACGTTCTGCTAATCTATGTACAGTGCGGGGATTATACTCCAAGAATATCTCACGCTTACGTAGAAAAGCAACATATGGATCTTTAATGGGAAATTTAGGCAATTTTAAGAGTTTCTTAATAAATGCATAGTCATCTTCGCCATAAAAAAGTCCTCTTAAATCCTCCTTTATTTCACTAGGTATATATCTTTCGGTCTCCTGAGTCACAGGGTACACTTCCAATAAGTTGTCTAAATAACCGGGTGCATTTGCAAGTTCTATACTCCTTCTAACCCACTCATTCATTTTCAACACCTCCATTTTTGACTATTTCAAACAAAGTATATGCAGAATAATGTTTCATTTTGTTGATTCTTTTTTGGCATGTTTCAATAGCTATTTTAGAATTATCTATTCCTATCCATCTACGTCCAGTTTCCTCGGCGGCTATTAATGTAGTTCCAGAGCCAACAAAACAATCCAATACGATGTCGTCTGGATTTGATGATGCCTCTATTATTGTTTTAAGCATCTCCAAATTTTTTTCTGTTGGGTATGTGGGGTATGGAGGATCTTTTAATTCCCATACATCCTGTCTTTTTTTTACCTTTTGCCAACACATCATCCACATAAATTTTTTTACGTGGATTTCCAGTCGAGGACCATTCAATTAATCCCATTTTATCTAGTCGTTCTAGCTCTTCTGGAGGATATCTCCAATGCCTTCCTTTTGGTGGCTTTATTCCTCTCCAAGGTTGTCCTGTAGGCCCATTTTTAGTTTCTCCGGGAGCATGGAGTGGAGTTGTGGTATACCTTCTTCCATTACTATCAATTTTAGGAAAGAGTCTTTTTATATCTTCTTCAGTAAGTTCCTCCCTAGGGTCGTTCCAGACATATTTAGATGTTTTAGAATAAAACAATATCATATCTTTAATATTTCCATAGGCTTTTCTTTCAAAGTTTTTTGGATTACACTTGATCCTTGTAATGTCATTTATAAATCTATCAGGACCGAATATTTCATCCATTATTATTTTTACATAATGACCTATTTTGCAATCAATATGAAGATAAATTGATCCATTATC
>NZ_JBMXYC010000010.1:0-65834 GCF_053996935.1 Candidatus Alkanophaga liquidiphilum | reverse complement strand
GGGTTGTTTGGAGGTCTAAGCCAGACACTGAGCAAGATAGTCATAAGCCATGATCTTGGGATTGTGTGGCAGGGATACTTTGATGTCTCCCTTACGCTCGTTGCGATTTTATCATTTGCCTTCGCTGCGATGAGCTTCATTTCTATTCCAGAAGCCACCGGAGCTGATAACAAGGAAGAGATACTTTTCGAGCGGGGGAATTTAGGCGATGTCGTCCGAGGACTGTTTGCGTTTCTTGTATTAGGCATAATACTGCTCTATTTTTATTCATATCAGTTTATCGAACTCCTCTTCGGACGTGAATACATCGCCTCCGCCGAGTATGTGGTAATACTAGCAATCGGATACATATTTCTCTTCATACAGCAGTTCCTGGCATACATGAACGTATCGTTTCAAGACCCGAAAGAATACAGACCGCTCATCATTGCCACGCTCATCTGTTTGGTTCTTTCTCCACTCGCAACCCATGTATTCATACTTTTCATGGGGTTCTTAGGCGCTTATGTTTCTTTAACCCTTTTTCTAATCATTTATGCGGCTATAACCATCTTATACTCAAATGACCTGTCCCCACTTCATGCACTTTCGCAGAGAATAGACAGGCTCGCTGTTTCTTCTCTAGTAACCTTCATTTTCATATACTTTTTCGCATCTTCCCACTTCTTATATGGAATATTCGCCTCCTCCTTCATATTCACTATTCTTGTCTTTTCCTCGGGTTATCTTGATAAAAGTCTGATCCTGGATATGTTTAGAAAAGAAGTAAGTTCATAAATACTGCTTGCTCTACTCTCTTTCCAAGACGATTTCTTTCATCCCTCCCGGTTCAAGGTCTGTGCTCACATAATAAACGCATTTATCCCAGAAGCGCATTTTTCTTGATATTTTAGCATTTTTAACAGTATATTCAGCAGCTCCAGGCACCTCCACCTTAAACGTCACACCATGCACCGCTTCTTCATTGTCATTTTTCACTGAAATTGTAGTTTTACTTCCATCATCGTTTCTTGAAACAGTTGCATAGACATTCTGTAATAACAGGAAGTGCTTTGCAATTTCATAGGGCGTGGTGAAGTTCATTCCTTTCTCTCTCGCATACTCGATTGTGTTTAATACCTGAGGCATATATTCCGTTTTGCTTACTTTTTCAGAATCCCATAAGAACACACACAAACCCTCATTTTTAATAACCGAATCAATGACCGCCTTCCAAGCGGTCTTGTAGTCATCATAGAAGTAGGTCGCCCCTCCTATTACAGGCTCTGAAACAGGAAGTAAAACCACGTCGGTCCTATCACCATGATAATAAGTTAGTTCTGGATGTCTGAGCCCTTCCTGGAAGTATATATCAAAAGCAGGCGCTACACTCTTTGCAACTAAAAACGTCAGATTCTGATCGGAAAGCACCTTCACAGTATCAAGCTCGTATCGTAGGTCTTCCGGCATGAAACCATCAATCTTAATCCCGTACTTCTTCGCTGCGTTTTCTTTTATCTCTTTTATCTCCTCCTCCTGAACTGTGATATTATATCCTTCTACCCTCTCACACCCAATTATGTAAGCACCCTCTTCCAGTAGCTTCTCCATTCTGCTCGTATTTATCTCTGCATCCTGCATCCTTACAGCTTCGGTATAACCGGTTACACCCGCTTCTCTGAGTCTTTCATGTGCGTTGAGTATTACATCAAAATCCTCTTCAGAGCTCGTATTAAGTGAATTGATACGGCTCACCAATATCATCGGTATCTCTCCATCTGGGTATGGATACAGCGATACCGAAGAGTAACGCTCTATGTTCTTCTCCGCTCTCTGCACATCCCCTATGGAAATCCACTGGATTACATCCATCGATTCTGATGGCATCAGAGATTCACCCAGATGCATGGAGACCTCATAGTAGGAATAATTTATAAGACCTGTATAGGTTATCTCATCAGGATACGGCGCAGTTTTTTCAAATTTGATGTAAATACCCTCTTTACCATTATTGATAAACATCCTGTTAAACCTGAGCTTCTTTAATCTAACTTCATCCTCACAGGGGTATACAGTCCTCTTTTTTGCAGGCTCGTTATCAAGCCTGAATGAGAAATACCTCATCGGTGAGAAGTATGCCATGGTAAGATCTGGATTCATGCTTGAATCATTTATCCAGTCATTCGAGAGAATGATCTCCCTCTTCATCGCTCTATCAAAGAATGTGTATTTCACCGTTAAAGTTGCCCAGTTTTCTATATTGCTTATATCTTTTAACACAGTCCTATATGTTATCTCATTCTTCCCCAATATCACCGTTGGGAAAGAAATCTCATGCAATGCCCACCCATTAACCTGCTCATTGTGAGAACCTGCACCCCAGCAAATCTTGATAAAATCATAATACAGACCCTCATCACCAAGGAAATTAACTGTTTTATTGCCTATATACTCTATTGCGGGATTTGTCTTACCTATCCTCATCTTATAATAATCTGTCTCAACCAGATAGCTATCACCGGCATCCTTTATCAGCGCATCATCTGCGAAGTTCAGTTGTGGTGCTATATTAGCTCTATGCACAGGATAGGTAATGTATCTATAGATGAAGAAAGGTCCTGCTGAAGAGTATATCTTATCAAGCTGCCTGTTGTAATCTATCACCAGTCTTTCAGGTTTTTCACCGAAGTTGCGTATCGTTCTCTTCGATACAATCAGGTATTTGACACCGAAGGTTGCATATAGGTCGTCTGCATGCTTCTCGCTGTTCATGTTAAAACATACGCTGTACTGGTCCCACTCAAAGCGACTCGCCTCAGAGCCTGCACCGATTGTAGTAACACCCGGGGGGATCTTGTTCCCATAAACACTGATCATATGCCGGTATCCCAGACCATCGCAACCTTCATCTGGCGCACCAATACCACCAAGCCAGCTTAAACCCGTTCTTTCATACTTCGATCCACTTATTAATGGGTGGTAATAAAGGTTGCCTACCACGGGCAAGACTACGATAGAAAAGAAGACACCTAACAAAAGCATAGCGACAAAGAGCTTTTGCAATTTGCCCCTCATCCGAACTTCTACCTTTGCTTTTGCATGATAAAAGCCTAAAGATGCAAGTATTGGAATAATGACAAAGAAATATCCGATTTCTCTTAATGCGCCCGTCCCTTCTCCCCCTGTAAGGTATCCCGGAAGAAGAGCCACAATCATTACTGAAAAAAGCAAGCATAAACCGTTCCTGTTGGTCTTGAATGCGCCAATAGCAGCAAGAGCTACGTGAACAGGACCTAACCAGAACGGTGTGTATGAAACAGAATGAGAAACATGCCTTATGCCTCCGATGATAGGAACTGAAAAGAACTTTTCTGGAAACTTTAGTTTTATTTTTCGTACCGATATTTTTGCCTTTATTTTCGAGCGTAAAAACATCAGCAGTTTGCAAATCGCATATATCGAAAGACACATGAGTACCACATACAAGGGGTTCAGCACAACGAAAATCTGCTCGTAAAACATCTGAGCAAGCTCGCCTGAAAAGGGCACGTGTAAACTTGAAGAGATAAAATCGCCAACAGAAACCAGAATCCGACCTTTATCTATGTACTGGGGATGCACGTAAGGAAACAGATGCATCGTTATGATATAAAGGAACATCACACTGGCTGTTGCCACGTATGCCTCCCGATGAATGTTGCCATATAAGACGGCATATATGAAAAGAAAAACGAAGACCAATGAGAGCAAGAACATATAGGTGCCTGTATGCGTGAAGCAAAGGGTGAATATGAAGATATTTCCCAAAAGAAATCGCTTCCAGAAAGATATTTTATCTATTTCTACCAGTATAAAGTAAAGAATAAATATAAGGAAAGATCTAACAAAAACTGATGTGGAATACCCTAGAATGCCCGTGCACAGAAGCGGTGTGGATAGAAAAAAAATCACCGAAAGCAGCGCTTCATTATCTGAAGATATGCCAAATACCCTTGCATAGGAGAAATACAGCGTTATCAGAATGAGCATAATTGCAAAAGGTAGTATCCGCGAGAGCTCAAGCATATCCATTCCTGTTATCTTCGCTACAATAGAGCCAAAAAGCCAGAGTCCAAAAGGATAGTCGTATCGTAAATACCCTTCTTCCAGGCAATGCGTATAAAAATCCGAGAGAGAATGCACGCTTGTCATTTGACGAGTAAAAAACAGATGACTATAAACATCGGTTCCATAAGGTATGGGAAATACCAATGTGGGAAGAACAAATGCCAGAATCAACAGGGAGCAGAGCAGGAAAAGGAATACCTCTTTTCTTTTTTCATGAAACTTAGCGTGCATTTCCTGCTTCAGGTTCATGGCTTCTTATCCCTATTATAATATTTTTATAATAAAAGTCTTTACCCCCAATAGCCCGCCCGGGGGTTGCAGCATGCCTGTTCAATCTTATTTTATCAAACATTTGCCCAAATTTTATCTATCGTTGATTAATTTATTTTGAATATTATAAGTATTTTATCAAACACCCGCCCAAATTTTATCCATCATCGATTAATTTATTTTTGAATATTGCAAGTATTCATTCAGTAGATGGTTTCCTTTATATATCCTCCAAAGAAGAACTATTATGGCTATGAACCAATCGAAAGATGTAAATAAGAAACTCATGTCAATTCCCTCCATGAAGCCAATCCTCACAATCGGACTCCTCTTACTGTTCCTGATTTCGTTCCAGGGAGTGGTATCTGCTCAGGAGCAGAATATCACACTTGATAAGTGGTGGCGATACGGGTGGACGGAGGGGATAGCCACAGACGAAGAGGAGAATTATCTATATCTGGTTTACGGTGCGATGCTCCGTGTGTATGACATTACCAACAGGTTTAACCCTGTGGTAGTAAAAGATGTGCCCGTAGATGCTGATTCATGGGGCACGAGATTATTTATTGATGGAGACTACCTTTATCTCAATTCCAATACGGGTTTATGGATTTTTGATATTGCCGATAGAGAAAACCCAGTAGTTATAGGCTATTATGGCGATTATACTTGGGGGGAATATGGAAACGTATATGTGGAAGGCGACTATGCTTACATTGCATGTGGCTCTAATGGATTAGTTATTTTAGATGTGAGCGATAGATTGAACCCGGTAAAAGTTGGTGTTTGGGAGCCGGAGGGGAGAGTTGAAAAAGTGATTGTGAAGAATCAAACCGCTTACGTCTTAGATAAATATAACGATTTTATCTATTACGTCGATGTATCTAACCCAGCAAATCCTAACAAAATAACGGAAACTAATTGCTCAGGTGCCGCTTTAACTGATATGGATTTGTGGTCAGATTATCTCTTCATAACAAACTATCCCGGTCTTTCATCATCCCCAGATTGGGAAAATGTGGCTTTGATAGTGGTTGATGTCTCTAACCTCAGTAACCCGGTTATCCTACATGAATGCGAAGAGGGCTGGGACACGCCGTCCGGCTTCGGATGGGATTATATAAAAGTCGTATATCCTAAGGTGTATGTTGCAAAATCAAGCCTCGGCGCAGGTGCGTTCGACATCGCTGGAATGCCGAACCCGCCAGAGCTAATTGGTAAAATTTCTTCACCGGGTGGACAATATGTCAGAGACATAGCAGCGGTAGAAGATTATGTTTTTCTCAGTGGTGGTGAAGGGACCGCAGGTATCGGAATTTTCGACTTTAAGAATATGGAAGTAAAAAATATATTGCGTGAAGCAGGGCGAACATTTCAGGTTGATTCCATAGGCAATCAGTTTGCTTATGCAGTTGGCGACCTCTGGTTCCGTATATTTGATATAACTGCTGACCCCTTTGAACCAATTTATTCCGAACGTGTTGGAGGAAGATGTCGTGAAATTCCTGTAACTTTTGAGAAGGCTGGGAGGATATACTTTGCATGGCCAACGGGCTGGGGTCCTGTGTATATTTATGATGTAACCAACCCATACGCTCCAGAACGAGTTTTTGAAAACCAAGACATGAACTCTGGAGACGTCGCCTATAACGCCGAGCATGAAATTCTATTTGTCAGGTCTCTTCTCTCAACAGGAGACCCAGAACGTGGAATTGAACATTATATCAGATCTTTTGACCTGAGCGATATGGATAACATAACCCTTATTGAAGCGTTGCTTACCGGAAATTCAAATAGCACAGGCGAGCATGGATATACTTATTTGCATGGAGCATGGACATACGGAGATTATTTCTACACAACCGCTTCTTCTATTGGCACAGATAAATTGCTCATCTATAAGATAGGAGCGGATAAGAGGCTGTCGTTTATCAAAGAATACAGCTTTGGAGTGGGTGATATAGGGGAAATGGCATTTGAGTCGAACTACGGATATATGGTCACTCCTAATGGGTTTTATGTCCTTGACATGAGCAACCCCGAATCCCCTCAGATTATTGGAAGTAATAATGAAATTACAAGCGCTTCCAGAGTTCTTCCGGGAGGCAACTATGTTTATGTTGCTCAATTTGAAGAAATGTATAAGGTTGATGTAACTGATAAAACAAATCCACAGATTGTCGGCTCTTTCACACACGCACCAGATCAAATACACGGCGTCGCCAGATGCAACAACAAACTCGTCCTCGCAGCGACAAACGATGGAGTTATGCTGTTAAACAATCCCGGAGACTCGCCGATGCCCGACCCGACACTCAAACTAAAAGACCAGACTACAGGAAACACCAGATACACTCGGTCAAGCACCGTAAATGTGGAAATAAGCAATGACGATACGGCAGTCGCATGGCTATTGAGCGAGACGCAGGACACGCCTCCAGAGCCATCGGATTCAAGATGGACTGCCACAAGACCGACAACCTATACATTTGATAGTCCAGAGGATGGCATCAAAATCGTCTATATATGGGTGAAAGACGCAGATGGCAATGTCAATTCAGGACCTGTGGCAGCTTCAATAATCTACGACACCACGCCGCCCGTCTTCGTTTCTTCGGAGCCGCCCGACGGTAGCGTTGTCATAGACCCGCTCTCGGAGGTTAGAATCACGCTGTCCGATGATTTCGAGGTTGATGCGGCGGGCACTTTGGTAGAAGTGCAGTTAAACGGCGAGCCGTTCTCGGATTACGCTCTCGAATACGACACGAACGAGGTAATTCTGCGTTTCGCAAGCCCGCCGGACGGCGTTTACGAGTTCACGGTGACGCCGAAGGACCGCGCTGGCAATTTCGGAACGCCGACGACCTTTACAATAACACAGGACACCAGCATAGAGCAAGTGGAAATAAGCGCCGCCGCCGACATCGAGGATGCTTACTTGAGCGAGTATCTGCCGGGTGTCGAGAACGGTGCTTACCCGTATATATACGTGGGAAAACTGGGCTACGACCCCGGGAATTACCGTGCGAGGGGTCTTATAAAGTTCGACCTTTCGGCGATTCCGAGTGATGCCGAGATTCTTGCAGCGGAGCTGCGAGTAACGCTGTATGAGGTCGAGGCGCCGATGACTTTAAACTTCTACCCGGTAACGAAGGACTGGCGAGAGTCAGAGGCAACTTGGAACCAATACCAGAGCGGCAAGCCGTGGGACAATCCCGGCGGCGACTTCGGCGAGCTTATAGCCTCGGTAAACGTCAGCGACGCCGGCGAAATACGCGTGAGCGGCTTGGAAAGCTTGGTGCAGAGCTGGATTTCCGGTCCAAATTACGGGCTCTTGCTGGAGGCGGACGACGCCCCCGATTACAAGTGCATCACAATCCGGCAGAAAGACAGCGACTACTACACAAACCAGACCAAGCTCATCGTCACTTACCGACCGGCAAGCGCCGCTTTAACAATAACGAACATCCAAGTCACCGACATAACCCAAAACTCAGCAACCATAACTTGGCAAACCAATAAGCCAGCAACTTCCTTAGTTAAATACGGCTTATCTCCAGGAGCTTATACATCAGAGGCAATGGACACGACTTATTCAACTTCCCATCAAATCACCCTAATGAATCTGAACCCAAACACTACCTACTACTTTATTGTGAATTCAACAGATGCTTATGGAAATTCTGCTCAAAGCTCAGAGCATAGCTTCATGACTCTTCCCGAAGATACCGCCCCTCCCTTAATTTCAAACGTAACCGTGGCTGAAATAACAACAAGCTCCGCCGTCATAACGTGGGAGACCGACGAGCCCGCCACGAGCTTGGTCAAATACGGCACCTCCGCCGGAAACTACGAGTATCAGAAATATGATGCATCTCTCGTTTTATCACACAGCATCACCCTAACAAACCTCTCCGCAGGAAAAACTTACTACTTCGTCGTCAACAGCACCGACGCCTCCGGAAACTCAGCACAGAGTCCCGAATACAATTTCACAACTCCAACCGAAGATAAAACGCCGCCCTCAACAACCGTCGCTATCACGCCACAGCCTAACGAAAAAGGCTGGATTAACTCAACCCCCGTAGTCATCACCTTTTTTCGTAGTGACGATTCTGGCGTTGCTTATACTAATTACTCTAATACTTCGCAGACGGGTCCGTGGACGTCAGTAGCGGGCGACGCTCCCTTTAACGTCACGCTCACTGCCGAAGGCACTTTCACGCTCTGGTATTACTCCGTTGACGTTTTCGGGAACGTAGAATCCGTCAAAAACGTCACCGTGAAAATAGACCGCTCGCCCCCCTCTATTTTGAATATAAACGTAACGAACATAACAACAAGCTCCGCTGTCATAACGTGGGAGACCGACGAGCCCGCCACGAGCTTGGTCAAATACGGCACCTCCGCTGGAAACTACGAGTATCAGAAAGGCGACGCAAGCTACTTAGTTTCGCACAGCATGCAACTCACAGACCTCTCCGCAGGAACGACCTACTACTTCGTCGTCATAAGCAAGGACGCCGCCGACAACACCGCTCAGAGCCTCGAATACAACTTCAAAACGTTGTCTGGAAATAACCCCCCTTACGCACCCTCAGACCCCCACCCCGAAAATAACTCCGTCGACGTTCCCGTGAACGTCACGCTTAGCTGGACCGGCGGCGACCCCGACGACGGCGACCCCGTCACATACTCACTTTTCTTCGGCACCACCCCCGAGCCCCCACTGCTCGCACAAACCTCCGAACGCACTTATAGCCTTACCCTGAGCTACGACACTCAATATTTCTGGAAAGTCGTTGCAACCGACTCTCACAACGCCTCCTCATCAAGCCCCCTCTGGACATTCCGCACCACCTCAGCTCCAACGCCGACTCCAACCCCCACGCCAACGCCAACACCGACGCCAACTCCAACGCCAACTCCAACTCCAACACCTACCTCTTCTCCAACACCAACGCCTTCCCCAACACCGACACCGACGCCAACTCCAACCCCCACGCCCACTCCTTCCCCGACACCGACGTCAGCATCGCTCTTTGGCATAGTTTCGGATAAGTCCACCGGGACGCCCATACCGAGCGCAACGGTCTCAGCAAGCAACTTCTCAACCGCAACGAACGAGACGGGCGCTTATCTCATGACGCTACCCGCTGGTGACTATATCGTAACAGCATCTGCCGCGGGCTACAACAACCAGAGCAAACAGGTCTCGCTCTCATCCGGAGAGGCAAAGATGCTCAACTTCGAACTTACGCCGAGCGGCTTCATGCCGGCGCCGCCGCACACCGTCTACGGTTTTGTCTTCACGCACAGCCTCGAAAACGCAACGAACGTGAGCGTAACGCTGACGCACGAAAGCGGCACGCTTCACACCACGACTGCAGCTGACGGCAGTTACACCTTCGAACTCGCAAATCTCCAAACCTACAACGACGGCGACCAGATGAAAATAACAGCGACGCTCGGAGAAAGCATGGCGGAACTTAACGCCACAATTGACTTGAGCGAAGAGCCTCAACGCCTCCCCGACCTGATACTCAATGCCGCACCCTTAGTAATCCTTGAAAGCCCTGAGAACGCCGCCATACTTAACGATTCCGTCGTCGCCTTCGAGTGGCATGGTGGCGACCCTGACGGCGATTCCTTGAACTTCACGCTCTACATAGACGCCGAAAACACCTTCGACAGCCCAGCTCTCAGAGTCATAAATGTCGGCGCCGCTGACCGCCGATACGTCCAGCTCGCCGATGGCACTTGGTATTGGAAGGTCTTGGTGACGGATTCATTCATGGTCACTTCCTCAGACGTCCGTTCTTTCACCCTTGACACCGTGCCACCTCAAGTAACCATAGACGAGGTCGATGTAGAAACCCTTGAGAATCCTTATACCGTAACAGGCACATTCGCAGAAAGCGGCTCTGGAATATTGTCAATCACGGTAAACGGCGTAGACGCCGAGATTAACGGAAACGAATATCGGGCGGAAGTCCAGCTCCATGACGGCGGCGCCAACGTCATACTCGTAAAAGCTGTTGACAAAGCAGGAAACGTGGGCATCAACAGCACGAACGTCACGCTGCTCAGTTCCGCGGACATAATGCTCTATCCCGACTGGAACCTCATAGGACTGCCGTTAAACGTCTCCGTAGATGCTGAAAGCTTCTGCAACGCCGCAGACATCACCGTAATAACACGATGGGACCCTGCCACAAAATCTTACATAAGCCACGTCAGAGACACCGCTGCGAACAACTTCATGCTCAGCTCCGAAGAGGGCTACTGGGTTTACTCCGAACGCCGCCACGACACGCAAATCACCGGCGTGCCCTTAAACTCGACGACCTACGTGCTCAAAGCCGGCTGGAACCTCATCGGCGGCATCAGCGGGAGCGCAGAAGAAATTTGTAACTTGTTGGGCTGCACCAGCATCACCAAATGGGACGCCGCCAACCAGAACTACCTAAGCCACATCGCCGGAATGATGAGTAACAATTTCGAGGTGACACCTCAGGATGGGCTTTGGATATGGATGGACCACGATGCCATCGTCATTGCAACATCCGAAAATGATTAATATAAGAACGATGCACTTTGGATAAGATGCCTCAAAAACGTTATGCCGGCAAAGTTGCATTCACACTCGCGCTCCTAATATGCATGCTCTTTGGAATGGCAGCCGCTGCTACGCTCACGCCGCCGAAGCCGCATCCGATCTATGGCCACGTCCTTGACCAGTATGGGACCCCGCTGGAGGATAAGCTCGTTCGCCTCGTAAATACGAACACCGGGGAGTCGCTGCAAACAACGACAGCCGCGGACGGCAGCTACGTCTTCGAACTTGCAAACCTCGCCAGTGGCTATAATGACGGCGACGTCCTGAAAATACAGATAAACTCGCAGGAAAAAACGTTAGTAGTTGACGCAAGCGCCGGCTACCAGCGTGTTGAAGATTTTATAATAAACGTCGGCGATAATCCGTCCGGCACTGAAGAGGAGCAGACCCTTTCTGCACCTACGTCCACGCCTGCGCCCACGTCTGCAGCGCTACCGATGGGAGAAAAGTCCGTCCCCGAATTCCCATCAATATTGATACCCGTAGCCGTCACGCTGCTCAGCATACTTTTCCTCAAAAGGGTCTTAGTTGATAGAAAATGAGTATGAGTGAGACGCCGCCGCCGTTACTGCTCTTACTTATTTTTTTAGTTTGTATAGTCTTCGTAATCGGCATAGCACTAGCACAGCCGCCGCCGCAACCAGTCCTCGTAGCCGGATACGTCTTCGACACGCACGGAAATCCGTTGGAAGGCGCAATCGTGCAGCTTCTTAACATCAACACCAGCGAGCTTCTTAACACAACGACTGCGGCTGACGGCAGTTACACCTTCACCCTCGTAAGCGCCTCTGAAGGCAATATTCTGAAAATAACCGCTACTTATAAGGGGTATTCCGACTCTCTTTACCACACCATCGCAAACATCAGCATGCCGGTGCAACATGTGCCTGACATCATCCTCTTAAAAGGCTTCGACACCGGCGCTCCCGAAAACCCCTATCCGAGCATCTACGGCGTGCATAGGGGCACGATTACCCCAAGCCATGACATTTACGCCTCAAAACTCTATACCTTCGCATGCACGGGCACCGGCGGGCATACCGAATACGTGAAAATCTGGAACGAGACGTGGAGCGGCGTCGAAGCACGCTGGCGCGGCTACCACGGCGGCGACTGGCACTACGTGGAGTTCCCTGAACCCTTTGTCCTAAAGGCAAATAACACCTACAACTATGAAATAAGAACTGGCTCGTATCCCCAAATACACCACGCCACGGCGCTCGAAACGCCCGACGGCACTGTGACTTGCGAGGAGTTCATAGATGCGAACGGCATACGCCATGAAGGCTGGATTCCTGCCATTAGGCTTTTAGACTGAGCTGTAACGCCTCAAGATGGCGATGCGACGAGACAAAGAACGCAATCACGACGCTTGGTAAAGCTCGCACTCGTTGTAAAACCACTTTGCCAAACCCGCCTCAAGCTCTTTGAATAGCTCATCCACACCGTTTGTATATAATTGCTTACTTCCTAAAGCGTCCATCAGCTTTATCAGCTCTTTCACCAACCTAGTGACGTGCTCTGCATTCATCCGAATCCCCCCTCTCATCATGCACGAGCTTCAAGAGCGATTTTTTGAGCGCCGAGATGCTGCTGCGCCCGCTTAGCACGACGGGGACGCCGCTTCCCCTTGCAGTGCTTATCGCAGTCTCTGCAAGCTTTTTTGAATTCACATCCGTGAATATTATTACGGCTTTCGCATTACGTATGTTATTTCCGAGCTTCGTTGACTGCGTCTCGAAGACTTTCGCCCTGAAGCCCAGCTCCGCAGCCGCCCGCTCGTAATGACGGCGGAGCCGCCCTATACCCCCAACTATGATAATACTTTTTTCGGACATAATGCGTTTTTGGTATTACTAATATATAAGTTTTTATGCGAAAAGGTGACCGTGCCACGCGAAGAGGGGTGCGCCCCCTCGCAGCAGTATTTTTACAATAGAAATTAAAGTTCGAGGATGCAGTGCAGCAAGTGCCGCCGTGACGCCGTCGTGCAACAACGGTATTCGGGGTTACGGCTTTGCGAGACGCATTTTTTGGAGGACGTGGAGCGTAAGGTGAAACGACGGCTGCGCAAGGAAATCAAGCTGCGAAGCGGCAACACGCTCGCAGTGGCACTCAGCGGCGGCAAGGACAGCTCCGTCCTACTTTACGTGCTGTGCGGGATTTTCGGACGTCGCCGCGACATCAACATCGTGGCAATCACAGTGGACGAGGGCATTGCGGGCTACCGCCCGAAATACGTGCGGCAGGCGAAAAAGCTCGCTGACGAGCTTTCCGTAGATTTGTTCCTCTTCTCGTTCAAGGCAGTATTTGGGGCGACTCTTGATGAAATAGTGCGGGCGGCGGGGCTTGACGAAGAGCTGCGGGATAAAGCGCCGTGCACGTTCTGCGGCGTCCTCCGCAAGACTCTCCTTAACCGTGTCGGGCGTGAGCTGGGCGTTGCCGCAATCGCAACCGCTCATAATCTCGACGACGAAGCGCAAACCATCCTCATGAACTACATCAGAGGCGACATCGCACGCCTTTTAAGAGCGCCTGCACGCAGCGAGAAGTTCGTGCCAAGGGTGAAGCCGCTACGAGACGTCCCTGAGGAGGAAGTAGCGCTCTACGGCATGCTTCGGGGGCTTAAGGTCGAATTTGAAGAGTGCCCTTACAAGAGGCTCTCGTTCCGCTTTAAAATCCTAAGCTGGCTCAACGACTTCGAGCGCCGCCACCCGGGAACGAGATATTCCATACTGCGGGGCTTTGAAAGGCTGGTTCAAGACGAGCGGCGGCACTTCGAGCCGAAGAGCTGCGAACGCTGCGGCGAGCCGTGCGCCGGCAACATCTGCCAAGCCTGCCGGTTGCTCTCCAAAATCAATATTAATTATGCCCCGTAATTACTTATGGGGGGTAATCATGCTCTTCGACCTCAGACCCAAAGAGCAGCGAGAGGAGCTTTTCGGGCGAAACGCCGAGCTTTCCGAGATTTTAAGGTTGCTGGAGGCTGGAAGGTGGGTCGCGGTGCTCGGAGCGAGAATGACGGGGAAAAGCAGCATTATAAAGACCGCTGGCACTGAGCTCTCAAAACAAAGTTTCCGATTTATGTATGTGAATCTTCTTGGCGTGAGGAGCATAGACGGTTTTATCTCCGCTATTGCTGATGCCATTAACCGGTCAAAAACGCTTCTCGACAAGGCAAAGGATTTTCTCTCCTTGGTGGGGAGGGTGTCCGAATTGGCATCGGTGGGCTCTCCCTGACCGTCCCGAGGGCAAAAAGACCTGTGCGGACTGCATTTGAGATTTTCTCTGCGCTCGGAAGCACGAAAGAGCGAATTGTGGTGGCATTGGACGAAGTTCAGGAGCTTTCAAGCGTTTCCAGACCGCTTCTTGAGCTCTTAGGTAGGCTCTTCGCAACACATCGCAACCTCCTTTTCCTCTTCACAGGCTCACAATTCGGACTCATGCGCACCCTCCTCGAACCCGGAGCAGAATCTCCACTCTACGGTAGACCCCCAGCTAAAATCATCTTGCAACCCTTCGATACCAAGACCGCCACCGAATTTTTGCGATGCGGCTTTTTGGAGCTGGGAATGACTATGGGGGAGACGGAAATAGAAGAGGTCTTAGAAAGGCTTGACGGGATTCCAGGCTGGCTCACGCTCTATGGGAGCAAGGCTGGCGTGGAAAAACTCCCACACGCTGCCGCCTTAGAGGAAGCCGTGAAGGATGCTGAGAAAATAGTAGTCTCTGAGCTAAGAAATTTTCTGGCAAGCAGGAACAAAGAGCTTTACATCGCGGTCCTGAGAGCCGCCGCTTACGGAGCGAGGTGGGGCGATTTGAAAAGAGCAGTGGAGGCGAGAGTTGGCGTGGTGAACAGCGCAAGGCTCGCTGCCGCTCTCCGCTCGTTGAAAGCAACAATGCTTCTTGACGAAGAAGAAGGACTTTACCGTATAATTGACCCGATTGTGCGTAAGGCGGTGCTCACGAGGCGAATTTAACCTAGCGCTGCTTCAGTGGGCGAGGCACTTATCATAACGCACGAACTCGCTCTACTGTTAACACCTCTCAGACGGTAAATACCCCATCCCTTCCAATTCCTTCAGGATTTTGCTCACACACGCCTCCACGCTCTCTTTGCTCGTTTCCACGATTATTTCCGGGTTCAAAGGCTCCTCATAGGGGTCGGAGACGCCTGTGAAGTCTTTAATCTCGCCGGCGAGCGCCTTCTTATACATGCCTTTAACGTCCCGCTGCATGCAGACCTCCAGCGGGCATTTCACATAAACTTCAACGAAATCGCCAATTTCCTTACGAGCCTCCTCCCGCACTTTCCTGTATGGCGAAACGAACGACGTGAGAACGACGACGCCGTTCCTCGTCAGCAGCTTCGCCACGAACGCCACCCTTCTTATGTTCTCTTCCCTGTCCTCTCTCGAAAAGCCAAGGTCGCGGCTCAGTGTCCGCCGCACGACGTCGCCGTCCAACCGCTCCACCTTTAAACCACGCTTGCGCAGCTCTTCGGCGACGGCGTCAGCGAGCGTCGTCTTCCCCGAACACGGAAGTCCCGTGAACCACAAGGTAAAACCCCGCTCATCGCACATGCTCCCACCTCATTCGCAGCACGCCGCTTTAAAGAAATGTCTCCTCTAACTTCACGTTTTCTTTTATCAGCTTCTCTGCAAGCTTTATCTTCTCAACGTCCTCAGGATGTATCCGCGCGATCATGTTTTCAATGCGTTCCGCAGCTGAAAACGTGTCAAGCTCCGTCAAGAGTAACGGCACGCTATGTTCCTCCGCCGTGGAAATGACGTGCGGCGTCGGGTAGCGTCCGCCAGTGAGAATGAGGCAAGAACACGGCGTTGAAAGTGCACATAATTGAATGTCGGGGCGGTCCCCGCCGGTGATCACCGCCTTTCTCGGCGCCCTTCCGAAATACTTGATTGCATTCTCTGGCGACATCGCCCCGACCAAGACGTTCTCCACCACGTTACTCATGCCCGCCTCTCCCGCCACCACCTTTGCGTCGAGATGCTCTGCGATTTCTGAGACCCTCAGCATGATCAAGCGGCTTTCGTAAGGAATTCTGCCTAAAACCTTGACCCCTACGCCTTCTAAGAGTCTTAGAATGTCCTCTCTTCTTACCATGTTCAAAATGACACCTCGGAACTTCGCCCCGCCCTTTTCAATGAAGAACTTGTAGGAGAGGAGCCTGTCAATGTCTTGCAGCTCGTCTCGTGCGAGCAGTATAACCTCGGCGTCCAGCTCGCATGCAAGCTCAACAGCCGAAATCCCAGCCGAGAAGCCGGTGAAAAAATCTTTCGGCGCCTCGATGAGCATGATGTCCTTCCCCTGCCCCGCCTCGGCGAAGCAGCGCAAAATCTTTTCCTTGTCAAACTCGCCCGAAAAGTAGTCAAGTGGGCTGAGCACGTCCTCCGGAAGCTCGTAGCTTAAAACGCTCTTCATGAGGCGGGCATCCTCCTCCACAAACCGCCCGTCCACATATACAATGTTCTCTTTTATTGGGCGGAAATAGCCGACGTCGCGCAGGTTCCTTGCTACGCCCACACATAAGAACGTCTTCCCAATCCTCTCACCTAAGGAGCATATTACAAAGCTCCTCATACTCCCCCCTCTCTTATTGTTATCAAAACATCTACCGCCTTACAGCCCCGTTCCCCCGTTATCAGCGGGTTTACCTCAAGCTCGTTTATTTCTGGGAAGTCTAAGGGAATCTGGGAGAGTTTTAGGATAACATCTTTTATGCAGCTTATGTCCGCCTTCGGGCTCCCACGGTAGCCCATCAATAAAGGATACGCTTTAATCTCTCTTATCATCTCCTCTGCTTCATCCTCGTCTATCGGCAAAATCCTGCGGGAAACGTCCTTCAGAACTTCCACGTAAATGCCCCCTAAGCCGAAAGTCAAAACGTGCCCAAATTGCGGGTCTCTCGTGACGCCCACAATAACCTCAACCCCCTCAACTCTCTCCTGAACGATGATGCCTTCTATTTTCATGTTGAAGCGGTGCATGTTGCTCAAGATGCGGAGGTAAGCGTCCCTCAATTCTCCCTCGTCATCTGCGAATTGCACCCCACCAACGTCTGTTTTGTGTAAAAGCTCTGGCGAAAATGCCTTTAAAACCACCGGGAAGCCCATTCTTCTCGCTATCTCCAAAGCCTCATCCGGGCTCGAAGCTATGTCCTCCTCGGGCACGGGGATGCCGTAAGCTTTCAATATTCGCCGCCCTTCCCGCTCGTTTATCACGAGAGTGCCCGCCGCTCTTGTCTCTTCTATTATCTTACGCACCACCATCACATTCCTTTCAACTTTGATGCCTTTTCGGGCTCTCTTTTCTTCCATTTTAAGCTCGCGCCCTCTATACTCGTTTAGTGCGCCGAGCACACGGACCGCTCGTCTCGGCTCATCGTAGTTAGGGACGCCATGCGCCTTCAAAATAGGCAAAGCAGCCTCGACGTTAGTGCCGCCCATGAACGACGCCACTATGGGTTTTAAGTCCTGAAACTTCGCAACGACCTCCGCAGTCTTTTCGACCTCGGTCATCGCCTGCGGCGTCAAGATTACGAGGAGCGCCGCAACGTTTTCATCTGCGATGACAGCCTCAAGAGCTTTCTCGTAGCGGTCGGCGGTGGCATCCCCGAGAACGTCCACGGGGTTGTAGATGCTTGCATGCGGCGGAAGCTCGTCTTTCAGCTTTCTTATCGTGCAGTCGCTGAACCTTACAAGTTCTAACCCGTATTCGGCGCAGGCGTCCGCCGCAAGAACTCCCGGACCGCCTGCATTTGTCACTATCGCCACTTTGTTCGTCTCTGGAATCTTTAGGAGGCTGAAGCCTGTGCAGATGTCAAAAAGCTCTTTAAGGGAATCCGCAACGGTGATGCCGGACTGTCGTGCGGCGGTCTTAAAAACCTCGTAGGAACCTGCGAGAGCGCCGGTGTGCGAAGACGCCGCTTTTGCGCCTTCCGCCGTCCTTCCGGACTTTATTGCGACGACTGGCTTGTTACAGGCTTCTGCAGCGCACATAAGTTTTTTGCCGTCCTTCACGCCTTCTAAGTAGAGAGCGATGGCTTTGGTGTGCTCGTCGTCCTTGAGAAATTCTAAGAGGTCGGCTTCGTCCACGTCGCACTTATTTCCAAGACTTATGAAGTAGCTGAAACCGATGGCTTCCTTATCGGCGAGGTCGAGGACCGCCGTGCATAGAGCTCCGCTTTGCGAGATGAAGGCGATGTGCCCGGGCTCCGGTGCCTTCGCCGAGAAGGAAGCGTTGAGCTTCGAATATGCGGCTATGATGCCCAAGCAGTTCGGACCAATGATGCGCGTCCTGCCCTTTGCAGCATCTAAGAGCTCCTGCTCAAGCTGTAAGCCCTCCTTACCAATCTCCCGAAAGCCTGCGGAGATGACGACGGCGCCCTTTGCGCTCGCTCGCCTTATGACTTTGGGAACGATGACATTTGGCACGCACACAACTATTAAGTCCACAGCGCCCACTTCAGAAACGTCCTTGTAGCACTTTAAGCCCAGAATCTCGTCGGCGGCTGGATTTATGGGAAATATTTCGCCCTCGAACCCATACTCAATAATGTTCTTCAAGACCGAGTGCCCGACCTTGCCCTCTTTCCTAGAAGCTCCTACGACAGCAACTGAAGTCGGTTTAAAGATTCTGTTAAGCATTCTTCGCCTTATGCATCCTGCCTGTCCGTCATCAGCCGTTAGCGCTGACCGCGCAACCGTTTCCTCTCTGCAAGCCGCACCACAGGCTTTAACTCTTCAAGCTCCTTCGCCTCAATATATCCAGCTTCCGTCGCCGCAGTTACGAGCCGCTCGCCCAGCTTGGAGCGCACAAGCACCGTCGAAAAGCCCTCCGGTGTCCCCACTGAGCCTACTGATACATCCGCAAGCTCCGCTGTGAAGTCCGTGCAGACCGCGCACCCTGGCATCGCACGCCCCTCCAACTCGCTGAGCTTCATCACGAAAACCCTCTCGCCGCCGTCCGCCGTGTGAATCCAAAAGAGCCCTTTCCGCACCTCAAGTTTCTTAACTTTCTTGACGTCGCCAACAAGCTTCGCAACAAAATCCATCAACGACGGCTTGAAGCCCTCCATGCAAAAAAGTCCCAAAAGTAGCTTTATTTTCTCCTGTCCTATTCTATAAGGCTCGTCCAGCGTCTGCACTTTTCTCAACGCTTGTATCTGGCACGGCGTCCCCACAAATCCTATTCTCTCGTAACCAGCGTCTAAAGCGTCCCTAACGCCGAGAACGCTCGGCGACGCTACATATTTCGTCCCGGCGCTCTTTATAAGTTCTTCGGCGTTGTTGACGACTTTGACTTCGTTCTCCCAAGCCTCGTTAGCGCTTGTGACCACTGCGCAGTCCAGCACCCCCTCGCTCAGCGCAAAAGCGAGAAGTGCTGTCACGGCGCCGCCGTCTTGTGCATTTTTCAAAATTTTCGCATCAGTCGCCCGCACTGCATACGCCTTCCTGAAAACGCCGAGCGTCTCCTCCTCCCCTCTCGCCCGCCCGAATACCTTTCGCTCAATTTCCTCAACGTCCAGCGAAACTCGTGGACAAAGCGTGTAGCAAAGCCCGCAGAGCACGTCATAGTCCGCCTCGAAGCTCGGCGTCGCCGTCTCGCCGCTTTTTATGCTTATCCAGCCGCAAAACGCTGCACACGTCCCGCAAAGGCTGCATCTCCCCACCTCGACAACTGCCTCCTTTAGGTCAGCAAAGCCGCACTCCAGAAACCTCGGCAACCTTACATATTTTATTTCTGGCTTAACTCCCTCAGTGCTCATTTCTCTCCACCTCTCAGTCTTCCTGCGACATTCTAACCTTTTTCCTTAGCTTCTTATATTCTGAAACCACACGCTCTTGAATCTTTTCGATTTCACTCTCAGGTAGATGCCTGAAACGCCCTTGCAGCATCAAATATTCACGCACCGGCTTCAACGACTCCACGTCCATGTCAATGCTCAACTTGTAAACACCGTTCTCCACTTCATAAAGCGGGAATACACCTGTTTCGACGGCGAGCCGCCCCAGCTTTATCGTCAGCCTCGGCTCGAACCGCCAGCCAGTGCAGCACGGACTTAAAACGTGCAAATACGACGGCCCTTGCGTCTCGACCGCCTTCCGCACCTTCCGCATCAAGTCGTAAGGATACGAAGGACACGCAGTCGCTACATACGGAATTCCGTGCGCCACGGCGATTTCCGGCATATTCTTTTTCCAAGTTCGCTGCCCGATGCTCTTCGCACCGTGCGGCGCCGTCGTCGTCCACGCCCCGTAAGGTGTCGAACCCGAACGCTGAATGCCTGTATTCATATAAGCCTCGTTGTCGAAGCAGACGTAGAGGAAGTCGTGCCCCCGCTCCATCGCCCCTGAGAGCGCTTGAAGTCCGATGTCAGCGGTGCCGCCGTCGCCCGCAAAGCCCACAACTTTTATCCTACGCCCCGGTTCCAACTTTTTCCTGCCCTTCCGCAGCATCGCTTTATAAGCTGATTCTATCCCTGAAGCGACGGCGCCCACGTTTTCGAAGAGGGTGTGGATCCAAGGAACACGCCACGACGTCCAAGGCAATGCCGACGAAATTATTTCCACGCAGCCGGTCGCTGTAACTATGATTACGTCTTTACCGAGCGCCTTGCAGACGAGTCGCACCGCAAGCGCCTCGCCACAGCCCATGCACGCACGATGCCCGGGCGCAAAATACTCTTCCGCCGGAATCTCGTTTTCAAACCTCACAGCCACCTCTTTCACCTCCAACTCATCGCCTCACTCCCGTAGCCCCACAAACTCAAAGCCCTCAAGCTCGCCGCTCGAAACACGCTCTTTTGTCCGTCGCAGCACGTTTTCAAACTCCCCGGTCCTAACGTCCCTGCCGCCGAGACCGCCGACAAAACTTACGACCTTCGGACGCTTTCCCTCGGGCAAATGGTAGAGGGCAGCACGCACCTCCGAACACAGCGGACCGCCCATCCCGAAGGAGAGCGCACGCTCAAAGACGCAAACTACCTCCACGCCCCGCAGAGCCCTACAAACCTCCTCAAACGGAAAAGGGCGCCAGAGCCGCAACTTCACAAGCCCGACGCTCTCGCCATGCTCCCGCAATGCATCCACAGCGAGCGCCGCCGTCTCCGAGTAACTCCCCATCATCAGCAGCAAAATGTCCGCACCCTCCGCCCTGTAAGTCTCAACAGGACGGTATTCTCTCCCAAAAACTTCTTTAAACTCCTTAAAAGTCTCTAAAATCTTCTCGTAGGCGTTTTCGATAGCGACTTCTTGCGCCTTCTTCACCTCGGTGTATATGTAAGGCGGACCGTAGCAGCCCATGCTCACCGGGCGGTCGGGGTCGAGCGGGAACGGATATTCCGAAAGCGGCAAGAACTCCCGAACCGCTCCCTCCTCAGGCAGAAGCACAGGCTCGACGACGTGCGAGACGTGGAAGCCGTCAAGGTGCACCATGGCTGGTAACAGCACGTCAGGACGTTCCGCAACACGATATGCACAAAGCATCAGGTCAAAAGCCTGTTGGGCGTTTTCTGCAAACATCTGAATCCAGCCGCAATCCCGAACCGCCATGGCGTCAGAGTGGTCACCCCAGACGTTTAAAGGTGCCGAGAGTGCCCTGTTTGCGATTGCAGCGACCACTGGAAGCCGCATCGCCGACGGCACGAACAAAACTTCGTGCATCAGCTCAAGCCCCTGCCCGGCGGTGCATGTGAAAACGCGTGCGCCGCACGCCGCCGCGCCGACGACGGCGCTCATCGCCGAGTGCTCGCTCTCCACACAAATGAACTCCGCATCGAGCTCACCATTCGCCACCATTTCCGCAATGCGCTCCACGATGTGCGTCTGCGGCGTGATTGGGTATGCGGCGACCACGTCAACGTCAGCCATGCGCACAGCCTCTGACACTGCATGCGAGCCCTCCAGCGCCACTTTTCTTGACATGCCCCTCACCTCGTTCACTCCCCCTCCTCAACCATCTCGATGGCGTCCCTCGGACACTCGTGCGCGCAGATGCCGCAGCCCTTGCAGTAGTAGAGCTCGGTCTCGTAACGCCCGTCTTTGAACACGACGCAGCCCTCCGGGCAATAAATATAGCAGTTCCCGCACATTATACAAAGCTCCTGCTTCCGCACTGGACGCTCGCTGCGCCAGTCCCCAGTCCTGTATTCGGCGGCGCTCCCCGGCTCCGTGACTATCGCTCCGACCTCAAGCTCCTTCCAGCTCAATTCCCCCTTCAATACGGCACCTCCCAGATTAAGCAGCCGAAAAACCAAGATAGAAATCAAAAGACGTTCGTCCTCTCATAAGCCTCTCTCATCGCTCGCATGTTTTTTTCAGCAAGCCCGTCGCCGAAACGCTCCTGTAACGGCTCCTCAAGCGATTCCAGCTTCACTATGCCCCTCGCCTTCAACAACGCCCCTATCATCGTTGTATTCACAATATTCCTGCCCAAAATTTCCTTTGCTATGCTTGAGGCGTCCACGAACGCTACCCGCTCGACCTCATATTTCTCTTTTATCTCCTCTCCCGACCTTTTCGTGTTCACTACCGCCAATCCCCCCTCTTTTAGGTCCTTCGTCGGGTTCACTATGTCGAGGAGCGTCGGGTCAAGCACGACAACCACGTCCGGCTCCTTTATTTCAGTCCGCACTCGTATTGGGCTGTCGCTTATCCGCAAAAAGGCGAGAACAGGGGCGCCTCGCCGCTCAGGTCCGAAGCTTGGCATGGACTGCGCATACTTACCCTCGCTTATTGCGGCATGCGCTACGAGTTCTGCGAGCGTCACGCCGCCCTGCCCGCCCCTTCCGTGTATTCTCACCTCGATAATCCCCACTTTACATCACCCCTAGCTCCTTTCCAAGTTTTTTAAAAACCTCTCTATTCTTGCAAGCGCCTCCTTGATGTTCTGTTGCGACGTCGCGTAAGAACATCTTATATAGCCCTCGCCGCACTCGCCGAAGACATTTCCAGGAACCACGACGACACCCTCCTTCAAAAGCAGGCGCTCCACGAATTCTTCAGAAGAAAGTCCCGTGCCTTCTATGGACGGGAAAATATAAAATGCCCCTTTCGGCTCAAAGCAGTCTAAACCAACGTCTCTAAGCCCTTTTAGTATGAGACGCCGTCTTCTGTCGTATTCTTCTACCATCTCACGCACGTATTTCTCACCGGCGCTTAGAGCTTCGATGGCGGCGACCTGCGCAGTCACGGGCGCGCAGAGCATCGTGTATTGATGAATCTTCATCATCGCCTCTATGATGTCAGCGTTTCCGGCGGCGAAGCCCAGCCGCCAGCCAGTCATCGCATACGCCTTCGAGAAACCGTTCAGCAGGATCGTGCGCTCCTTCATGCCTTCAAGCGAAGAGAAGCACGTGTGCTTTCCTTCGTAAGTCAGAAGCCCGTAAATCTCGTCAGAAATGACGAGGATATCATGCTCATTTACAACGTCCGCAATCTCTTCCAAGTCTTTTTTCTTCATTATGGCGCCTGTTGGATTGTTCGGATAATTCAGAATCAAAGCTTTCGTCCTCTCAGTTATTTTCGCCTCTAAGCTCTCGGCAGTCAGCCTGAACTCGTCAGCCTCGCGCGTCTCGACGGTCACGGGCATCCCGCCGGCGAAGACCACGCACGGCGCGTAAGAGACGTAGGAAGGCTCGTGAATCAGCACTTCGTCACCGGGGTTCACGACGGCTCGGACAGCAAGGTCAAGCCCCTCGCTCACGCCCGTCGTCACTAAAATCTCGCCTTCGGGGTCGTAGCTGACGCCATAGTTATCCTCAAGGTGCCATGCGATTTCCTCTCTGAGCTCCAACAGCCCCCAGTTTGAGGTGTAGGAGGTTACTCCCTTCTCAAGGGCGAAAATGCAGGCTTCTCTGATGCTCCAAGGCGTTACAAAGTCGGGCTCGCCAACGCCAAGCGAGATGATGCCTTCGATGCTCTGCGCTAAGTCGAAGAAGCGGCGGATGCCGGAACTCTTGACGGAACGCACTCTTTGTGCCACGAAGTCTCTCATCAGAGTCTCTCCTAGGGCGTGTTAAAGGTGCTTTTACGACTTGGCATTAAATAATTTACGGAGACGGATGTGCAGAAACCGCCTCACGCAACGCAAGCGCCAAGGCTTTGAAGACGGCTTCGACGGTGTGGTGGTCGTTTTTGCCCTCTGCCCTGATGTGCACCGTTATCCGAGCGTGCGTGACGAAGGAGCGGAGGAAGTGTTCAACGTTTTCGACGCTCAAGTCCTCTATCTTTTCGCCTTTGAAGGATGCAGCGAACGCGAGGAAGCTCCGCCCGACGATGTCCACGGCGCAGAACGCAAGCGCATCGTCCATGGGGACGGCGGCGAACCCGAACCTCCGCATGTTCTCTCGCCGCTCCTTGCCGCCGAGCGCCTTGTTGAACGCCTCTCCCAAGACTATGCCCACATCCTCAACGACATGGTGCTCGAAGTCCCCCTCCGCCTTAGCTTCCAAGTCGAAACGCCCATGCTTTGCGAGCGTTTCGAGCATGTGGTCAAAGAAGCGCACACTTGTGCGCACTGACGCTTCCCCCGTGCCCCTTAACCTTAACGAAACCTCCACGTCGGTCTCGCTCGTCTTCCTTTTAATTTTTGCCTCCATTCCCATCCTAATCCCGCAAGTTATTTGTTCGCTCAAGCTTTTAAAAAATGAGAGAATGCCTTCAAAAATATTCGTCAGGGGCGTCGTGCAGGGTGTGGGCTTCCGCCCCACCGTTTACAGAGTGGCGAGCGCGCTCAATCTTCGAGGCTACGTTCTTAACAAGGGCTCGAACGTTGAAATCTGCATAGACGGCGACCCTGAAGTTTTTTTGAAGCGTCTGAAGAGGGAACTCCCGAAACTCGCCCGCATTGAGGAGGTCGTCGTCGAGGAGGCTCCCGAAGTCGAGTTTGACTCTGGTGACTTCAAGATTTTGCACAGCGAGGACGGCGTGCGGACGTCGCTCATCCCTGTGGATACAGCGGTTTGCGACGACTGCATAAAAGAGCTTTTTGACCGTTCGAACCGCCGCTACCTTTATCCTTTTATCAATTGCACTGCGTGCGGCGCCCGCTTCTCGCTCATTGAAGATTTGCCCTACGATAGAGAGCGGACGGCGATGCGTCCGTTCAAAATGTGCGAAGATTGCTTCCGTGAATATTCGGATCCAACAAACCGCAGGTTTCATGCGCAGACGATTTCTTGTTGGAAATGTGGTCCGAGGTTCAAGCTTTATGACCGCTCTAAAATGGTTGTGGAGGAGAAAGAGCCGATAAAAGAGTTTGCGAGGCTCATTGACGAGGGCAATGTGGGCGTCGTGAAGGGTTGGGGTGGGATGCACGTCGTTTGCAAGCTTTCGCCGCCGCTGATAAAGCGGTTGCGTCAGGATTACAGGAGGAAGGCGAAGCCGTTTGCTGTAATGTTCCGAGACTTGCGAACTGCACGCACGTATGCAGAGATTTCCGAGTTTGAGGAGGTTTTGTTGAGGTCGCCACAACGCCCCATCGTGTTGTTAAGAAAACTTGAGGATGTGTCGCCGGAGGTCAAGGAAGTTTTCGAGCTTGTGTCACCGGGTTTGGGGAATATTGGAGTTTACGTGCCATATTCAGCGTTCCAGCACGTTCTGTTCCGTTATTTGGATGCGGATGGCATCATAATGACGTCAGCAAACCTTCCCGGTGAGCCGATGGTCATAGAGAACGCCGACGCCTTCACGCTGCCTGCCGACTTTTATCTGCTGCATGACCGCCGCATCGTGAGCAGGACTGATGATTCTGTTGTGCGATGCTACGACGCTCGTAATTTTTTTTTGAGGCGTTCCCGGGGCTTCGTGCCACTCAGCCTCGACATTCCTTACAAAGGGGCGGTGTTGAGTCTCGGAGCGGAGCGTGACGTGACGTTCTGCATCTCCACCAGCGGCAAGCTCTTCTCGTCGCAGTTCGTCGGGAATTCAAGACACTACGGCGTCATCGAATTCCTGCGGAGCGGCGTGGAGCGCTTCCGCCAGATGCTACGCATAGAAAGAATTTCGGCGGTTGCCATAGACTTACATCCAAGATACGCAACGAGAAGAGTGGGGCAGGAGCTTGCCGAAGAATTTAATGCGGAACTCGTTGAAATCCAGCATCACTGGGCGCACGCTGCTTCACTAATGCTTGATAGTGGCATGCTCAACACTAACGGCAACGACGGCGGTAACGCAAGAATCGTGGCGCTCACGCTCGACGGCACGGGCTATGGCAGCGACGGCAATGCCTGGGGCGGCGAGCTTCTCGTTGCGTCTTTCTGCGATTTCGGGCGGGTGGCGCACCTTCAGGAGCTACCGCTGCCGGGTGGCGACGCCGCAATAAAAGACCCCCGAAGGTTCGTGTTTGCAATTGCCGAAAGGCTGAAGCTTGGCGAGGAGGCGGGCAATGCTCTCAACCTTAGCGAGCGGGAGCAAGAGATTTTAAAGAAGCTTATGAGGGCGGCGCCGCTGACGAGCAGCTTCGGCAGGGTGCTTGACGCCCTTTCATGCTACTTCGGTGTTTGTCGCCGCATGACTTATGAAGGCGAGCCTGCGATGAAGCTTGAGAAGTATTTAGATGCGGGGCTGCGGCGTGCCCTCAAGAACAACGGGACGCCGAAACACGAATTTAAAACGTCATCGAAGCTTAAGGACGGCGGCGCTCGTGAGGTTCTGACGCTAGAGCTTTTCGAGCAACTCTTCGAGGTGGCGCCGCCGCACATCGCCGCCAGCCTGAGCGATGCTGAAAAGGCGGCTCTTGCTTACTCCTTCGTCTACGCCTTGCTGGAGGAGCTTGTCGTCATTGCTTTGGAGTTTGCCGAGAGGGATGGTTTAAATATAGGGCTGACGGGTGGCGTCTCTTACAACGAGCCCATCACGAAAATCGCTGAAAGCTTAGTGCGGCAGCGTGACTGCGGTGGCGCTGACGGCGACGCTAAGGTGCGACTGCTGACGCACAACGAAATTCCGAATGGCGACGGCGGTATCTCCTATGGGCAGAACGTGATTGCTGGTTGTAAGCTTTTCCGGGACATGGCTTAAACCAGTAACGTGCCTGAGAACTCGGCATCATATTTGTCTTGTCCCAATATAAACGCATGCGGGTGACGAAAAGGGAGCTGAAGCCGGACGGGCGTGGCGAGCTTTCCGTAGTTCCGGAGACGCTGGACGACCTTTGGCATCTGAAGCACATTTTAGAGGCAGGCGACCTCGTGTATGCGACGACGCAGCGGCGTGTCGAAAAGGCTACGGACAAGCTGCGACCGGAAAAGGGAGAGAAGAAGACAGTTCGCCTTGGAATAAGAGTTGAGAACGTGGAGTTTCACAAATTTGCAAATCGTCTCCGAGTGAGAGGGGTGATTGAAGCCGGCTTGGAAACCGCCGTTGGCTCTTACCACACGCTGAACATCGAGCCCGGCGTCGAGCTCTCCATAATTAAAGCTTGGAAAAAACATCAGCTCAAAAGGGTAGAGGAAGCCGAGCGGGCCGCGGCACAACCGAGGGTTATTATCCTGACGATAGAGGAAGGGGACGCGGTCGCCGGCATCGTCCGCCAATACGGCGTTGATGAAGTTTTTTACGTCAGAGCCGGCTCCGGCAAGGGAGCAAGCGACTCCGCCGGTGAGCGAAGGACTTTCTTCGGAGAGGCTCTCAGCATGTTAAAAAATGCCTTAAGGCAGTTTCCCGTGGATGCGGTCATCGTTGCGGGTCCCGGCTTTACGAAGGATGATTTTTTGGCGTTCGTGCGGGAAAGGGAGCCGGAGCTTGCTGCTAAAATGAAAATTGAAAGCGTTTCTTCCATAGGGCTTTCTGGCTTCAGGGAGGTTTTGAAAAGAGGCGTCGTCGAGGAGATATGTAGGGAGGAGAGAATTGCCAAAGAAGTGCAGCTCATCGAAAAGCTTATGGAAGAAGTCAGCAAGGACGGGCTCGCTGCATATGGGGACACTGCCGTCAGGAGCGCTCTGAGCTATGGCGCCGTTGAGAAGCTTCTGGTGTGCGACGAGCGGCTGCGGGACGCAGGTAGAGAGAGTGTAGAGACCCTATTAAAAGAGGCTGAGAGGCGAGGCGGTGAAGTTGTGATATTCAGCACGGAGTTCGAGCCCGGAGAAATGCTAAAAGCGCTGGGAGGCATCGCCGCACTTCTAAGATTCAAGATTGATTAGCGGCTGTTATGCGGTTGCAGTAGTGCTCCCTCGGAAGGTTTTTAGGAAGATGTTGCTGCTAATCCCCTTTAAAGGAGGGCAGGGGAGGAGGGTGGGAAAAGTATTTATAGCTTGCGTTCAATGAATGAGTAACGAGGCTGTGGGTATAACCTGCGGTCAGGAGCTGCCGTGACCCAGCTCGAAGGGGAGCACGCCACAGGCACACTCCCCAACCTCGCGCATCCGGTGGATGCCCCTTTCAGTGAGGGGAGGAGGTCACGGGTGAGTAAAAGCTTGATAGGAATAATATCGTATGGGGTTTATATCCCGAGGTTCAGGATTAGAGTTGAGGATATAGCGAGGCAGTGGGGCGAGAACCCAGAAGACATAAAAAAAGGGCTGCTCGTCGAGGAGAAGAGTGTGCCCGACCTTGATGAGGACACAGCGACGATTGCTGTGGAGGCGGCGAGGTTTGCACTCCAGCGAGTTGCGCTCGACAGCAAGGAAATTGGCGCCGTTTACGTGGGCTCGGAGAGCCACCCGTATGCTGTGAAGCCGACCGCCACAATCGTTGCAGAAGCCATCGGGGCGCCTTCCTCCATCTTCGCTGCAGATTTCGAATTCGCATGCAAAGCTGGCACCGCCGCCATTCAAGCGTGTTACGGGCTCATCTCTGCAGACCGCGTCAAATACGGGCTTGCCATCGGCGCTGACGTTTCACAGTCGTCGCCCGGCGACGCCCTCGAATACGCCACGGCAGCCGGCGGTGCCGCCTTTATCATAGGCAAGAACGACGAGCGCAAAGTCCTCGTGGAAATCGAAGATTTCTTCTCCTTCACGACGGACACCCCTGACTTTTGGCGGCGAGACCTGCAAAAGTATCCATCGCACGGCGGGCGTTTTACCGGGGAGCCTGCGTATTTTCGGCACGTGATTTCGGCGTCGGAGGGGCTTTTCAGGAAGATGGGCGTCTCCGCCGACTATTTCGACTATGCGGTCTTCCACCAGCCGAACGGGAAGTTTCCGCTCCGCGCGGCGGCGAAGCTCGGCTTCAGGAAGGAACAGGTGCTCCCCGGGCTCTGCGTCACGAAGATCGGAAATACCTATTCCGCCGCTGTTTTAATAGGGTTAGCTGCCATCCTCGACGAGGCGGCGCCCGGCTCTCGCATTCTAATGACGAGTTTCGGCTCTGGTGCTGGCTCCGACGCCTTCAGCCTCCGCGTCACTGAGGAAATAGAAAAATATCGGGACAAGGCGCCCGATGTCAAGGACTTTATGAAAAGCGTTAGGTATCTGGATTATGCGACCTACGTCAAGCACCAGCGGAAAATCCGCCTTTAGGTGGTAGCGATGGAATACAGCGAGAAGGTGCTGGAGCATTTCATGAATCCGAGGAACGTGGGCGTGCTTGATGACGCTGACGGCGTCGGGCGTGTCGGAAATCCCGTGTGCAGTGACGTCACTGAAATCTACATAAAGGTGGAGGACGGGCGCATCTCTGACGTGAAGTTTAGGACGTTCGGCTGCGCCGCCGCAATAGCGGTCGGTAGCATGGTCACCGAACTCGCAAAGGGCAAAAGCCTCGAAGAGGCGCTCAAAATCACTAAGGACGACGTTGTAAAAGAGCTGGGCGGGCTACCGCCCGAAAAGCTGCACTGCTCCGCACTCGCCGAGGCGCTACATGCTGCCATCCACGACTACTACCGGCGTGAGAAGAGCAGATAGGAAGCAAAGGCTCCTGAATAGAGTATGAAAACTCCTGAAACCGAGTTCTTTAAGAGCTCTTAACCCTCCCCTTTGACCCAATTAAAAGGCTACGGGAGCTTAATTTTTTAATTTCGCACGTTTGGTTATCGTTCGAGGATGCGTGCTCGCCACTTATCCTTCAGCTCCAATTTTGTGATCATTACGTTCGACGGGGGTATGGGGCGTGGCACTTCGGAAAGGTCCGCTTTTGCGACAACGACGCCGTCCACGAAGATTACGCCACGCTTGACGTCAACAGCGGTTACTTTGCCTTCTTTGTCCCTAAAGTCGCCACGGAGGATGCGGACGGTGTCCCCCTTGCGGACAGGAAGGTTCCGCCGCCCATATTTCTCACGAAGCTCCCGGCTCAGCGGCGCGCTTAAAAACTTACGGCGGACGTGCGGCGGCGCCTCGTATCTGGCGAGCCGCTGCTTTCTCGGCTGTGTGGACTTCAAACGCATATTACCACCTCAGACGCTATTTCCTCATCAAACAATGATGCTTGCGGCGGACGCAATCTTGGAGAAGCGTTCGATAGCCTCTTTGGCAACGGGGCCTCGGATTTCCGTGCCCTTCGGGTCGCCTTTGTCGTCGGTGATGACGGCTGCGTTGTCTTCAAATTTTACCCTCAGCCCCGAAGGTCGTCTTATTTCCTTCTTCTGCCGTATGATTACGGCGGTCAGCACCTGCTTCCGCATCTCTGGAGTGCCCTTTTTCACAGAAACGACCACCATGTCGCCGACGCCCGCCGCCGGATAGCGTTTGAGGACGCCCCGGTAGCCTTTCACCATGATGATTTGCAGTTCCTTCGCTCCTGTGTTGTCTGCGCACTCCAGACGGGCGCCGACCGGCAATGCTCTCGGGACTTTCGACCGAATTCCTTTCATTTCTTCCCCCTTTACGCCTTCTTTATTCTCTCCACGACGACGAAGCTTTTCGTCTTGCTTATCGGGCGGCACTCCGCTATTTTCACGATGTCGCCAACTTGCGCATCTATACACGGCGGGTTATGCGCGTGAATCTTTGAGGTCCGCCGTTCATACCTTTCATACTTCCTTATCTTTTTCAGATATTCCCGTTTCACGACGACAGTCTTAGGAGCAGTATCGCTAACAACTTCGCCTACGAATATTTGCCCACGCACGGGAAGCCTCCCGTGGAACGGGCAATTTTCATCATCACACTCCCTCTCGGGATATGTTATGTTTATCCCTATATCCCTCACCATCCCACTCACCTTGCCATTTTCATAAGCTTTTTAATTCTGTCCTCGGGTCTCGCCGCTAATATATCACCCTTCACGAGGGCGGCAACGTCACCCAACTTAAAAAGGAACACGTTCCCCCGTTTCGGTATTTTTTTCCTAACGCCTGCTCTCTCGACGACGAGCATGTTTTTCGTTTCGTCAACGACGACGCCGCACAGCCCTCGCATGCACTTGTTCGTGCTGTTCGATACCTCAACCTTAAGCCCGATAAGCTCATGAAGTATCAGGTTTTTCGGTGTTATTCTCACCTTGACCCCCCACCGAATCGCGCTACTCCTCGACAGTGTAGCCCATCTCCCGCAGCACCTTCTTCACCTTCTCGGTCTGGTCGCCCTGCAGTTCGATGCGTCCGTCCTTGACAGTGCCGCCACACGCACACCGCGTTTTTAACTCCTTAGAAAGCGTCCAGAGGTCGATGTCCTTTGCGTTTATTCCCTGAATGACCGTCATCAGCTTCCCGAAACGCCGCCGCGTCGTGCTCACTTTCACCCGCTGCAGCTCTTTTACTATCTCTTCACAGACGCACAGGTCTTTTGGAAGCCCACATTTATCACAGACTTCCATGTCCCCCTCTCCTCTCCCTTAGCACCGTTTTTATCCTCGCAATCGTCCTTCTTATCTCTTTAACACGCCCGGGATTTTCGAGGGCGCCGCCCGCCGCTATTTTCGTCCGCTCTCGCAGCAGGTCTATGCCCAACTCTCGCAGCTCCTCCCGTAGCTCTGCATCGCTCATCTTCCTTATCTCGTCCATCTTCAGGAGCGCCATGTCCACTCAAGCCTCCTCGGCACTCACGCCCTCTTCATGCTCTTCAGGCTCGGGCTTGACCATCATGAACCTATCCGGAATCTTGGCATCCGGGCGTATTAGCCTCACCTTAACGCCGATGACTCCCGCCTTCTTCTTCGCAACCGCAAACCCCTCGTCCACAATCTCCTGAGCAGGCTCGCCGCAGTGCTTGATATAGCCGGCGACGAACTTCTCAGTCCTCGACCTCGGTCCCGTGAGCTTTCCCGAAACTGTAATTTCGCATCCCAGCGCTCCTGCGTCCATGATGCGGCGGAGCGTCGAGCGTCCTGCACGGCGGAAGTGCCAGCCCCGCTCTATGAGCTTTGCGAGCTTTGATGCCATGAGCTGAGCGTTCAGCTCCGATAAATCCACCTGCTGCACGTCGATTTGCGGGTTGTCAAAGTCATGAGCGTCCACGACCTCTTTCGTTATTCTCCGTATCGTCTTGCCATCCTTTCCGATCACCATGCCCGGACGCTCCACATAGACAGTAATCTGCGTGCCCATTGGCGTTCTTTTGATCTCCATGCCGCCGTAGCCGCCCCTGTCCAGCTCTTTCACGAAATACTCATTGAGTTTCACCTTCTTCAAACCTTCCTCTACGAACGTCCGCTCTATCAATGCTCACCCTCACCTCCCTTTAATATAACTTCAACAGTAACGGTTTCTGTGTTTTTCGGCGTCGCCCTGCCAAAAGCTCGTGGCATTATGCCTCGTATCGCCCTCCCCTTTTTGGTGGCGATGTGCCAAATGCGCATCTCTTCAGGGTCGAGCCCTTTATAAGAGGCGTTTGCGGCGGCATCTTCTAACAGCCGCAGTATTGCCTCCGCAGCCTTCACCGGATAACGTCCTGCATACCATTTGTTCAGTCCTCGGCGGTGTCCGACTTTGCGCTTGTGCTTTTTGAACGGCACTGCCCTTTTCATCTCGATCACTTCCTGCAGATACTTCTTTGCGTTGCCGAATTTCATTCCTCTGATGACGTTGCATATCTCGTAAGCGTGCTTTCGAGAGATGTGAAGCTCGCACGCCATCGCCTTCGCCGACGTCTCGTCGTCAGCTTCGACGCAGAACCTCAGCCGTCCCATACGCCTCACTCACGTCACTTCAGCGGCACATATTTCGAAGACCTCGTGGCGCCGACGCCTGCAGTGCCATGCACGACTCTTTTGCGTGTGAGTGCGAACTCTCCGAGGTAATGCCCTACCATCTCCGGCTTTATCTCCACATACTGGAACGTCTTCCCGTTGTGTATTCCGATAGTCTTCCCTACCATCTGCGGCAGCACTATCATGTCCCGAAGATGCGTCCGCACCGTGTTCCTCTTTTTTAATCTCTCCAGCAGCTTCTTCTCTTCCTCTCTAAGTCCACGCCGAAGCTTTCTGCGTTGCCTTGCCGGTAGCAACTCCGCAAACTCCTCAAACCCCATCTTGCGGAGCTTTGCGAACGTATAGCCTCGATAAACAAATTCCTCTACCTTCTTCGGTTTAACTTTCTTCTTCCTCTTCTTCGCCATCTCACTTCACTTTTCGTTACCATTATTTTACTTTTTACGCTTCCCCCGCCCAGTTCGGCGTGCGGCGATGCTCCCGACTTTGCGTCCGGGCGGCGCTCCACGAGCGACGGTCTTCGGGCGTCCGACGTGCTGGTGCTTGCCGCCGCCGAAGGGATGGTCTATGGGGTTCATCGCAACAGCGCTCGTGCGTGGCCACTTTGCAGCCTTCGCCTTCATCTTGTGGTATTTCTTGCCTGCCTTCACGAAGGGCTTCTCGGTCCTGCCGCCGCCGGCGACGACGCCGACGGTCGCTAAGCATCGTGAGTCGAACCACTTCTTCACGCCGCTGGGCAGCTGGACGAGCGTTCTGTCGCCCTCGTGGGAGATGATAGTCGCATAGCTCCCTGAGGCTCGCACGAGCTTCCCGCCGTCGTCCCGTCGTATTTCTATATTGCAGACAGGGAACCCCTCAGGGATGTTGCCGAGGGGCAGCGTGTTTCCTATCTTGGGCTCGGCGGCGTCGCCGTATGCGAGCTCATCGCCGATGGCAACTCCCTCCGGTATGAGAATGTATTTTTCCTTGCTGTCCACTCTCACCTTGCCAATCGGAGCGTTCCTCGCAGAGTCGTGCACGATTTCTGTGAGCACGCACGTTATCGTCCGTCCGGCTTCCACTTTTAAATGCGTTAAGTCCGCTTTCCTGCGGGGCGGCGCCCTGTATGTGGGAGTCCCCTTCCCTCTGTTCTGTGATATTAGTCTCTTACCCATTTCTACACCTCAACTGAGTATGCCAAGAGTCGTTGCTATCTCTCTCGCTTTCCCCTCTTCTTCAAATTGTACAATCGCCTTTTTCTCGCCTTTCGGGGTTACCATTGTCCTTACGTTACGGACCCTCGCGCCGAATCTCTGCTCCACCTCTTCTTTTATTTGCGTTTTGTTGGCATTAATGTCAACGATGAACTGCAGCTTGTTCTCCGCCTCTATCATGGTGGCTGCTTTCTCACTCGCTACGAGATGCTTTATGACCATGCTGTAAATAGAAATGCGGGCATTTAAATTTAAATTTTCTTGCGATGCGGCTTAGCCGTAACATACGGAGTCTCCGCCTTACATTTGTCGCCTTACATTTGTATTCTCGCCCCGACGCCACATTTTAGAAAGTTCGAGCCGAACGCCGTTTCAAGTTCTTTGGAGGCTGCGATGCCTGTGCAGTGGCACGGCGCAACTTTGACGACGCCAAGTTGCTTGAATTCCTCAGACACGCCGCTTTTCGGCATGTGGAATCCGCCGAGCACGAGATACACGTCCCCAAAACCCTTTTTTACCACTTTTAAAATCTTGACGATGCCGGGATGTGCACAGCCTGTTATAACGACGTTGCCCTTTTCGGTTTGTATGACCAAAGCTTGCTCTTTTATAAAGCCGCCGAGGGCGCCAGTGCTGTAAACGGCGTTGAAGAGCTCCGTCCGCTCTTCAACGATGATGAACTTTACTTCCTTCTCTACAGCCCGCAACCTGAACTTTGAAGGGCTGTAAACAGTAGCGAAGGGGTTCTTTTCAAGGACTGCATGCAAGCCGCCGGTGTGATCGCCGTGCGCGTGCGAGATGACCACGGCGTCCACGCTTTTTACGTCCACTCCGAGCTTCTGCATGTTTTCCAAAAGCGTAGCACCGTCGCCGCCCGTGTCGAAAAGAAGCCTGCGGGCATCACCATGCGCCTTAACCACTAAAAAGCACGAGAACCCCCAGCGTGGCGTCAATCCGCTTGCGCACTTGTGGTTGTCGTAAACAACGGTTATGCTCAGCATCTCTATTTGCTCACACAGCTGCTTTCCTCGTCTCCCAAAAATTCTCTAACTCTCTTTACGATTTCCTCAAATGCCTTGGCAGCCTCAACGTTTTTCACGACGAAGGGGGCGCCGGCATCGCCAGATTCCACGATTTGAGGCTCTAAGGGAATGCTTCCGAGGAACGGGACGCCGAGCTCCACCGCCGCCCTACGCCCGCCACCGACCTTAAACGGGAAAAAGCGGGCGCCGCAGTTCGGACAGATGAAACCGCTCATGTTCTCTACGATGCCCACAACCGGCATGTTCAGCTGCGAGGCGAAGACCACAGCCTTCCTTGAATCCAGAAGGGCGACGTCCTGCGGCGTCGTGACTATGATAGCACCGCTGATTTTCGGGATGAGCTGCGCAACGCTTAGCGGCTCGTCGCCAGTATTGTGCACGACGAAGCCATTGGCAATGAAGTTCCCCCCCTCGACTCTAAGGTCGTAAACCTCATCGACGCCGGCAGCGCTGATGCTGACAACGGTTTCAAAGCTCAGCGGCAGCGATGCGGGTTGCCGCTCGAAGGCGGCGTCCGTCTCGAATACGAGGACGACGTTTCCGGGCTTGACTTCCAGAAGTTTCTTCCAAGAAAGGTGTCCATCCTCAGCGACGAGGATGGGGTGGTTTGCTGTGCCTTTAATGCTGTGATTTTCGGTCGTAAGCTCGAAAATAGTGGCGACGCCCTGCGGGATGACGTCCAAAATTCGGCGGCTCATAACACGCTCGCCGTCGAAGCAATATACAGGGACGCCAGCCTTGGCTTCAGAAATGCGGAATTGACCGCGCGGCGTGAGTATTCGAGTGTTGCTGGACAAGCAGCCCGGCGGCAGGTCCACGATGAGATAATCAAGCTCACCCCAGCGAACATCGCTGAGGAACTGCCGAATTGCAGTCGCTTTCAGGGGACCCCGCCAGATTACAGGCGAGTCTTTACTTGAGAGCAAAAAGCCTACGGACATGACTTTGACACCGTATTGCGACTCCACAGGGACGACCTCGTTGTTTTCCACAGTCGGACGTTCATCTTCGACGCCAAGCATCTTTGGCACGTTCGGACCATGCAAGTCGGCGTCGAGAAGCCCGACCCGCAAACCCTTCCTCGCAAGTGAGACCGCAAGATTAACGGCAACCGTCGTCTTACCCACGCCACCCTTTCCGCTTATCACTACGATTTTATGCCTTATTTTCTCCATCTTTTTCTCTATTTCTTTACGGGCTTCTTCCATCGCCACCACCACCTAAGGCTGCCACGGCGGTCCTCGTCTCCTGCGTCTACACGGCGGAACGCCCCACGCCGCAGTCTTGAGCACGTAGTCGCCGCCCTCGATTCTAAGAGCTTTGCCGTTGACGAGGGCATCCGCAACCTTCCTACGAGCCTCTTTTAATATTCTATGGAACGTGGGCTGCGAGATGCCCATCTCCTTCGCAGCCTCACTCTGCTCAAGCCCAAGCAAATCCTTTAGTCGTAAGCTCTCCAGCTCTTCTACTTTCAATACGACCTCACCCATCATAGCCCCGACGGGCTGGAAGTAGCTGAAACCCGGCTGGAAGCCCACGAAACGGCACCGCCGCCTTGGCATTTTCCCACCAATGAATATATATTCATCATATATGAAACTTCCGGTTGCTTTTATCTTCTCACTGTTTATTTCTTTAATCCTTGGAACCGTCGCATTTCGCCCACGGTCAAGCTTAGACTTCTCCTCAGGAAATCCACCTTCTCAGCAACGACGCCTCTCGTAGCGTTGAGACCGTTCGTTTCCCACAGCTCAAACTCAACAGCCTCGTTCATCCTTTTTAAGTTTTGATATTTCCATATGATGCCATTGTCGGAGATAAACAGTTCAGCTTCGTTCGTGGAAACGAAGCATGACGTAGCCGTTAACGTATTGTTCGTGTCGTTAGTGTGCTGAATGGAAAGCGCATCATAGCACTCAGAGGGTTTCATGCGAACTCCAGAAAGACGGAGCCTCTTCTCTCGATAGAGAGTAGGGTTTAGCCCTCTCGCTTTTGAAACGTTTTTCAAAAACTTTGAGGATGTCTTTCGGTTTCTCAAGGATGAAAACGCCGTCCATGCCCGCAAGCTTCCGCACGTGCTCCACGTCTTCCTTTCGGATTCTAAGGCGAAGATCTCTGCCGTCTGGGAGCTTTGTGATGATGGTGCCCTCTTGGTAGTCAGAGGGCATGATATAAACAGGGACGAAGGCTTTCAACGCCATGATGGTGGAGTTAGAGAGCAGAGAGTCGGCGACGCCGAGAGAAATCTTTGCGACGGAGTTCGACGTCGCTGGAGCAATCAGCAAGAACTCGAACTTCCCAGTCTGAAGCTGTCCCGCCAAGAACGGCGAGTTCGGACCCTTTTCGACGAAAATCTTGCCAAAATTCTCGTTTAAGTCGTTTAGAAGTTTGTAGTATTTCACAACCAGCTCTCCCGTCTTCGAGAGATATACCTTAACCTCGACTTCATCCTCGTACTCCCTTTTGACCTCTTTCATCACCTCGACCGTTTCAATCAGCCTATCTCCACTGCCCGTGATGCCCCATGCTACTTTTTTCTTTTCCATTCCTCACCCCTCAAGCTCGCGCAAAAGTTCAACAAACCTTCTTACCGTTTTCCTCAAGCTTCTGAAGCCCTCCTCGTCCTCCTTCACGCCCTCAAGCGTATCTTTCGACCAAAAAGTTGCGCCGAGGTTCGCTCCGAACGCCCCGCCGCTTACAGGCATCACGCCATTAAGCACGTAAAACGTCAGAATTTGCTGCAAAGCGAGCTCCTGCCCGCCGATTCGGTCTCCGCCAACAGCGATCGCCATTCCAACCTTTCCTCTGAAGAAGTTGGCGTCGGCGGCGACTAAAGCCCTGCACCTGTCCATTAAAGCTTTCGTATGTGCGCTGACCCCACCATTGTAAACCGGCGTCGCGATGACAATCCCCTTAGCCTCTTTAAGCAAGCGGTAAAGCTCTTGGACGTCATCTTCAATTTTACAACGTTTATTTTTGAGGCAGAAGTCGCAGTGCTGGCAGAAGTTGATTTCTTTACCTCTGACCGTGAAAAATTTGGTGGGGAAGCCCTGCTCCTCAAGCATCTTCAGAGCTTCCCTGAGCACGAACTCCGTTGCTTTCCGCCTTGGGCTTCCGCAAATGCCCACAATCATCGTTGCATCTTCTCGGCGAGTCGTGCTCCGAGGTCGAAGGCTCTTGTAAGCTCCTCAGCGGTTGGTCTGAACTTCACCTGCAAAGGCTCCAAGACCTCAAATTTCAGCTCCTCCATTGCCCTGCTGATTTCTTTGACGGCGCCGCCACTCCAGCCGTAAGAGCCGAAGGCTACACCAATTTTCCGTTTGGGCTTCAAGCCCCTCATGTAAGCGAGGAAGCCTGCGACAGGCGGGAAGACCGTGTTGTGCGTCGTCGGCGAGCCGACGGCGACCGCTTTCGCATCCAGAATCTCCGTCATGATCTCGCTCCAAGAGTCGTTCCGCAGGTGGAAAAGTCTAACTTCGACGCCGCTCGAACTTGCGCCCTCGGAAATCGCCCTCGCTAGCTTCTCGGTGCTCCCCCACATCGTGTCGTAAACGACCACGAGCTTGTTCTCAGCCTCGAAATCCGCCCATTTTCGATAAGCCTCCAAGATTTTCGCAGGGTCTCTCCAGATGACGCCGTGACTCGGCGCAATCATCTCGATTTCCAGCCCGAGCTTTTCCACTTCATTCAACTTCCTTTTCACCAGCTCCCCAAAGGGCATCAAGATGTTCGCGTAATATGTTTTAGCCCACCGTAGCGCCTCCTCGACGCCAAACTCCTCATCGAACCTCTCAAGACTTGCGACGTGCTGCCCGAAAGCGTCGTTAGATAACAAAAGCTTTTCCTCCTTCACGTAAGTCGCCATGCTGTCAGGCCAGTGGAGCATTGGCATTTCAAGAAAGACGAGAGTTCTCTTCCCTATTTTCAATTCATCTCCCGTCTTGACGGTCTTGAATTCCCAATTTTCACAGCTGAAATGCTTACAAAGCCCTTCTCTCCCCTTCTCGGTGCAGACGATAACAGCGTCCTTTGCGACCTCCTTCAGCCTCGCCAGGGCTCCTGAGTGGTCCGTCTCAACGTGATTCGCAATGATATATTCTATTTTTGAGGGGTCTGCAACCTTATGCATGCGCTCTAGCATTTCCTTGAAGAAGTTCTCCTTAACCGTGTCAACAAGCGTCATGTGGTCGTCGAGGAGCACGTAGGCATTATAACTCGTCCCACGCCAAATGTCGAAGTCGTGGAAGTCTCTTTCCATCCAGTCTAACGCCCCTACCCAGTAAATTCCATCTCTAACTTCCACAGGATTCAAATGGTGCATTCAAGCTCACCCCTCAACCCTTTCAAAATCTTCCTTCGAGGCGCCGCAAACCGGGCAGGTGAAGTCTTCAGGCAGGTCTTCCCACCTCGTTCCTGGAGGTATGCCCACCTCAGGGTCTCCCGCATCTTCGTCGTAAATGTAGCCGCATATCTTGCACCTGTACTTCGCCATCCTCACCACCTATATGCACAGAAGATCTCTCGCCACGTAGTAAGCCCTCGAATGCCCGCAAGATGGACACTTCTCAGGCGGCTCCTTCCCGACGTGGACGTAGCCGCACTCAAGGCAGACCCACTCCGTCTCCACATCCCGCTTGAACATCGTTCCTTTCTCGACGGCTTCAAGTAGCTTGCTGTAACGTTCTTCATGCCTCTTTTCGGCTCTCGCAATCGCCCTCAACCTCTCAGCTACGTCCTTTAGCCCTTCCTTCTCTGCAACCTCAGCAAATGAAGGATACATCTCGGAGTTCTCGTAATGCTCGCCCTCGACCGCTGCCCTCAGGTTCTCAGCAGTACTCCCGCAGACTACAGGCGCCTCCGCCTCGACGACGACCGTTCCCTGATCCCCTTTCAACTCCTGAATCAGTTCAAAGAGCGTTTCTGCATGTTCCTTCTCGTTTTCTGCGGTCTCCAGAAAAACTTTGGAAATGAAGATGTAGCCCTCTTCCTTTGCGACTTTTGCGAAGATGAAATAGCGGTTTCTCGCTACACTCTCGCCGATGAAAGCCTTCACAAGATTTTTAAGGGTCTCCAAGTCACTTTCACCCCTTTAATGCCTTCTCTGCAACTTTCTTCCCGAACTCCTTGCATTTCTTCAGTCCTTCTGCGGTCGGCTTGTATTTAATGAGGAGCGGTGGCTCGAGCACGTCCATTTCGAACTTGTTTTTTAGAACCTCAAGGGCGAGGCGAGGTCCTTCCCCGCTCCAGCCGTAAGAGCCGAAAGCCGCTCCTATTTTCCCTTTCAAGTCGATCCCTTTTAGAGCGACCTCCTCAAGGAAGCTTTGCAAACCTCGAACCATGTTATGGTTATACGTCGCCGTTCCGATGACAATGGCATCAAAACCGGCAAGCTCTTCTGGCGTTGCTTTATCCTTTAGCTCCACTTCGACGCCTGCCTCTTTCATGCCTTCCGCAACCGCCTCAGCCATTTTCTTCGTGCCTCCAGTCTTGGAATAGTAGAGGACAAGGACTCTTGGCATTCCATCACCTCTTGCTAAACTTCCGCCTTCCAGAGCCCGTGAATGTTGCAGTAAGCCCTTGCGATAAGTTTCTCAGCCCTAAGCTCGAACGTCGCCTCAGGAGCGCCGCCGGGCTTCAGAAACCGTCGGTGAATGCCATCGCCAGCAGCGACTTCGATCCACTCGATATAGTGCTCCTTTTCCATCGGGTGCGGGACGCTCCCCACCTTGACTATGGCGCCGGTTTCCGTCCTTTCGACGACGGGGACGTGCTTCTCACGAGCGGCGTCCGTCACGTTCTCCTCAAGAAGTTTCATCGGTTGTCCGCAACAAACCAGCTCCCCCTTCCCAGCATGCAGAACTTCGATGATGTTCCCACAAACCTCACATTTGTAAACTTGCCTTATTTCTGTCATTCCAACCACTACTCCAACTTTTTGTGGCAGAACCACCAATCGTAGCACTCATACAGTTCAAATCGCTTCTTCGCCTCTTTAACGTCTGTCGCTGGAGGGATGATAACTCTATCGCCGATAAGCTCGTTATTCGGCCAGTTAGCGGGCATAGCAACTTTCTTTTCGTCGGAAATTTGGAGACCTCGCACCATTCTCAGAATTTCGTCCATGTTTCTCCCAAGCTCTTGCGGGTAGTAAAGAACGGCTCTTATTATTCCTTGAGGGTCGACGATGAAGACGGCACGGACGGTGTTTGTTCCCTTCCCGGGGTGGATGATTCCGAGCATATAGGCTACTCTGCCCGTGTCGTCAGCGATAACCGGAAATTGTATTTCCACGCCGAGTCTTTCCTTAATCCATTCCATCCATTTGATGTGAGAGAAGACTTGGTCGATGCTGAGACCAATAAGTTCGCAGTTCAGCCTCTTGAACTCTTCATACCTTTTTTGGAAGGCGACGAACTCAGTTGTGCAGACGGGCGTGAAGTCTGCGGGGTGGCTGAAGAAGACGAACCACTTCCCAGCAAAAGCATCAGGAAGCTTTAACCTCCCGTGCGTCGTCTGAACTTCCACTTCAGGAAACCTCGCCCCAAGAAGGGGCATCTTTCCTCCTTCCATGCATACACCTATTACACATTTGTTTTCGGTATATATATCCCGTATCCAAAAGCAGACAAAAAACGTTTCAACTTCCAGATTTTGTAGAAATGGCGTCGTCTCAGCCTCGCTGCTTGGGATGGAGAATTTCGATCGAGGAAATCCGGAGCAACGCGGCTTCGAGCCAATGACTGTGGTGGAGAGGAGCAGAGTCAGCGTTTTCTTTATTTATAGTTATGGCTCTTTAGGAAACTGCTGCATAGAGTGCCTCGCTTTCAACGTAGGTGTCGTGTCTTCGACGCTGAGCTCTGCAAAGCTGCTGAGAAAAAACTTAACTCGTCTCAAGAATCAGCTCTTCATACAATCTTTGCAGATGCCCTTGAGGTAAAGGTGCGTTTCCATAACTTTATGCCCCTCTATGCTCCCGAGCGGTGGGAGTTCTAAGCTCACGTCGAGCACCCGCCCGCACTTGATGCATTTGAAGTGCGCATGCGGCTCCGTGTTGAAGTCATATCGCACCTTGTTCTCGTCGATCGTCAGCCCCCACACGAGCCCTTTGCTCAGAAAGAGCTTCAGGGTGTTGTAAATCGTCGTCTTCGAGAGTGTCGGTATTTCTCTGGAGAGTGCTTTGTGAATGTTCTCGACGGTCGGGTGCGTCCTGTGCGTTGTCAGATATTCCAGAATCTTGAGGCGGTGGAACGACGGCTGGATGCCGCGGCTCTCCAAATATTTTCTGAGCTCGTTCATTGACGTATCGTTTTCCACCATGACCACCGCAGTTGTCATAATTTTTACTTCTTCCGAATTTTATACTTGCCGCTCCAGCGGAGAAGAGGCTATAATTACGATTTGATTTACATCATAGTAGGATTGGGCTTTGCTTACATGATGGTGTCAGAATACTCATGCAAGGAACAGATTTTTAAAGCTTCGGCATGAAACCATTAGGTGATGAAAACAAAGACAATAGTAGTAGCAGTAGCAGTCTTCTCCCTTATACTTCTGATAATCGCCTTGAATTTCACCGGGCACTTGGCTGAACATCCTGTTGTCTGGACTCAAAGGCGTGCAGGGTGAGACCTTGCTTTACTTTAACGAGACCGTGAACCTGACGAGGGGCGAGAACAACCTCTTTCAGTTACAAGTTGCCTGCGTGCAGTTGCGTGTTGGGCTATGGGGTGTATCTCATAAATGCCTCGCTGATTCACGACGACGAGTGCATAAACGCAACATGCATCGTCACGATAAAACCATCGGGCGTCCCCTACATGGACATCTCCCCCGACGCCGTAAAACAAATGCTGGAGTGTAAAGACATCATTCTATTAGGACGTGCGGACGCCGTCCGAATTCAACGAGTCGCACATAGGTGGGGCGCTTCTAATTCCACTTTCCGAACTGGAGAACAGGCTCGAAGAGTTGGATAAGGACAAGAAAATCATCGTATATTGCAGGAGTGGGCGGCGGAGTGCGGATGCCTGTGCCATACTCGCAGAGCACGGATTCGACGCCTACAACATGCTTGGCGGCATTCTCGCATGGGAAGAAGCGGGGCTCCCGGTAGTTCGTTCTGAAATGCAATAGTTTACGTAGTGACGGGAGTAAGGACGCTGGGGGGCGGCGTGCCCCTAAACCTGCCCCTAAACCTCACCAAGACAAATCAATAGAAAACCTCGCTACTAATGAGCGTGCCGCCGCAAAACTCCAGAATCATGGACGCCGCAGCTCTCAAGTCCCTTGCCACTTCCTCAGCGGGCATCCCCGGAACCCCATAGGCTACGAGCAGCACGTCCGTTGTCGCATCTGTGACTCTCGTGGCTTCGACGTCGCCGTGCGCATACACGCATAAGATTTTCTCGTCGTCGGTCAGCACCACCGCCCTCCTACTTAGTTTCTTCTTACGCCCACCAATGAGCGTCACCTCTTCGCCGTCTTCGGCGAACCGCACCCGCAACTCGCCCTTAACTTTCTGGGCGTCGAAGGCGCTGAACGTCATTAGAAGACGGACCGACGCAATGTTATAAGCGTCAACGACGGGTAAAATCCTCGGTAACGACTTCCCTGCAAGGACACGCCTTAATAACGCTTCGGCAGCAGGGCGGCTCTTTAGGGTCCACACCCATTCGCCAGAAGAAGTCTCGCTGCGCCCTTATTTTTCCTGCATCCTTCACACCCTTCAGGTCAAACTGCTGCCTCGCCCACACCTCGACCCGTCGCAGCTCTGCGTCTATTCTCTTTCTACTCTCGTTGTCCTGCGTCACACCCTTTATCTCCGCGACTCCGACACAGATTCTGAATTTTTCCCTCACCGCTCCATTTATAGCAACAAGCATCACCCACCCCTCCTCGCAGTAAGCGTTGTTTATGTTGATAACAAAATAGTAATAATGACCCGTCCATTCGAACATTTAGTAAAAAAGGCGTTAGAGGAGAGGGAGGAGCTTGGCATTTACGTTCCGGATTTGGATGTGGAGGTGGGTATTTACCAGACACCGCAGTTTGCGACTGGCTACCTTTTGAAAGAGGGCAAAAGTCTGCTCCTCCTGAATGTCGCACAGAGCGGGGAGGAGGAAGAAAACTTGGAGGCGGTGCGGCGGGAGATAGAGCGGGTTTCCATACTGGAGGCTAAGCTGAATGAGTCATTTTTGGAGCTGAACGAGCGGGAGCGCGAGCTACAAGAAGAAGTTGTAGTCCGTGGGAACAGGGACCGGGAAATGGAACTTGCCGAGGTGAAGATTAAGAAGATACGAGGTTACTTGGAGAACATGCCGATAAACGAGTGTTGCTTCCTCGTGTTCTGCTTCGTGCCATATGGGGAGTGGGGCATGCTTGAGGATGACCCTGAAGGGCTGAGGGAGAGCATCGTGGAGGCTTTCGACTTTGGAATCTGGCGTTACGACGAGCGTATTGCGGAGGCTTTGCTCCTCGATGGCTACGTCCGCGGCAGGCTTGACGAGCGGACGTGCGAATACGTCAGAGACGCACTGCTCGTCGGCAGGCGTCCTCGCAGCGATGAGGGCGTGGACATTGAAGCCGCTGAAGACATCTTCGCCCGAATCTCCGAATATAAGAGGATGGCGAGCGAGAACGCAAGGCGGGCGGCGGACGCCATAGTGACGGCATACGCCGAAAACCCCGCCCGCCTGAGGAAGGCTTATGAAAGTGCGAGAGATTTTGATGAGTTCATAGGATGCTTACTTGACGATAATTTTAGCTTGTGATTGGAATGAAAAGAGCTGTGTGCGTGTGTTCCGGCGGGATAGACTCGACAGTGGCGGCTACCATCGCCAAACAGGAATACGAAGTCTACTTGCTGCATGTAAACTACGGGCAGAAGGCATGGCAGCGGGAGCGGGACGCCGTTCTCAGAATTTCGAGGCTCTTCGACGTGGAGGTTAAGTTCGTAGAACTCCCGTTCTTGAAAGAATTAGGTGTGTCAGCCCTGACCGACGCCGCCTTGGAAGTGCCGCAAAGGCTCGACCTGTTGAGCGCCGAGGCGGCTACGGCGGCGGAGACGCCGCCTACGTGGGTTCCTTGCCGAAATTTAGTTCTTCTGTCGCTTGCGAGCGCATACGCAGAGGTTTTGAGAGCGTCTGCGATCTTCACAGGCTTCAATGCCGAAGAGGCAGAAAGCTATCCCGACAACTCAGAAGACTTCGTAAAACGCTTTAATTCAACGTTGGAGTCCGCAGTGGCTTCGTTTTCAAAGCCGCCTGCGGTGGTTGCGCCGCTCGTCAAACTTTTAAAGCCGCAAATCGTGAGATTGGGAGTGGAGGTCGGTGCCCCGCTCGAGCTTACGTGGTCGTGCTACCTCGGTGGCGAACGCCACTGCGGTGTTTGCGAGTCCTGCGTGCGCCGCAAAAACGCCTTTAAAGCGGCAGGCGTCGAAGACCCGACGGACTACGAGCGGTAGCGCTCGGTGGTAAAATGTGGTATTCTGAGCTTGTTGAGGCTTACGAGAAAATAGAGGCGACAACGAAGCGTCTCGAAATGACGGACTACCTCGTGGAGCTTTTTAAGAATACGCCAAGCGAGCTACTCGACAAGGTAGTTTACCTCACGCAGGGGCGTCTCTACCCGGAGTTCGTGGGCATCGAACTCGGCTTGGCTGAGAAGCTTGCGCTGCGAGCTGTCGCGAACGCCGCCGGCGTTCCGGTAAAAAACGTGGAGAGCGAAGCCAAAAGAGTCGGCGACGTGGGGCTTGCAGCCGAGGACATCTTGAAAAAGAAGAGGCAGGCGACGCTTTTCAGTGGCAGGCTTGATGTCGAAACAGTTTACAGCACGCTCGACAAAATCGCAAGAACTACGGGTGAGGGGAGCGTTGATGCTAAGATAAAGCTTCTTTCCGGGCTTCTGGCGGACGCAAACCCCAAAGAGGCAAAATACTTGATGCGGACGGTCACCGGACGATTAAGACTCGGCGTTGCGGACATGACGATTTTAGACGCTCTTGCAGTAGCGTTTGCAAGCAAGGAGCAGCGGGAGCTTGTCGAACGGGCTTACAACATCACGTCGGATCTCGGCTACGTCGCAAAGCTCCTTGCCGAGGAGGGCTTGGAAGGGTTGAAGAGATGCAAGATCACGGTGGGACGTCCGATAAGGATGATGCTGGCGCAGCGGCTGACCAGCGCCGAGGAAACTTTAGAGAAGCTGGGCGGGCGTGCTGCTTGCGAGTTCAAATACGACGGCGAACGAATACAGTTGCACAAAAAGAGCGACGAAATATTGTTGTTTTCAAGACGCCTCGAAAATATAACGGCGCAATACCCGGACGTCGTGGATGCGGCTCGTCGCTGTATTCTTGCGGAGGACGCCATCGTGGAGGGGGAGTGTGTCGCTGTCGACCCCGACACCGGCGACTTCCTCCCGTTCCAAGAGCTGATGCACCGCCGTCGCAAATACGGAATCGAACGAGCGGTCAAGGAGTTTCCAGCCAGCTTTTTCTTGTTCGATGCGCTTTACGACGGCGAAGACTTGACACAGATGCCTTATCCAGAGCGGAGGCGACGGTTGGAGGCGATTGTGAGGGAGGAAAACAATTTCAGGCTCTCTGAAATGATTACGAGCGACGACGTAAACGAAATAGAAAGATTCTTCGAGCTTGCAATCGAAAGCGGCTGTGAGGGGCTTATGCTAAAGTCTATCGCCGAAGATTCTGTATATCAGGCGGGAGCTCGTGGCTGGCTCTGGATAAAGCTGAAACGCTCGTATCAGTCAAAGATGGCCGAGCCGATAGACGTGGTGGTCGTCGGCACCTTCATGGGCAAGGGGCGGCGTGCTGGCACCTACGGAGCGCTGCTTGTCGCTGTTTATGACGACGACCGTGACGTCTTCCCGACGGTCTGCAAGCTCGGCAGCGGCTTCTCAGACAAGGATTTGGAAAACCTCCCCAAAATTTTAGAGCCTTACAAAATAGGGCACAAGCATCCAAGGGTCGAAAGCTCAATAGAGGCGGACATCTGGTTCACGCCCGCCGTCGTCCTCGAGATCATCGGGGACGAACTCACGCTCAGTCCAGTCCACACCTGCGCCTTTGGGCAGATTCGGGAGGGCGCCGGCATCGCAGTCCGCTTTCCTCGCTTTACAGGACGCTTCAGAGAGGATAAAGCGCCCGAGGACGCCACAACCGTCAAGGAAATAGTAGAAATGTATCAGGCGCAGCTTAAGAAAATAGAGTGAAGAGTTGAAGTTAAGCAAAGTAAAAAGCTAACACGGTCGTTTTGTTACGACGCACCGTTAAAAATTAAAGCAACGCTCCCAATATTGTTATGGGCATGAAACGGAAAAGTGCAAAGGAGCTTCTTACTGAAATGAAAGACATTTCGGAGTTGATGCTCGACCTCTCGTATTCTGCGGTGATTTACGAGAACAAGGAGATAGCGTGCGAGGTGCTGAAGCTCGAAAGGCAGATGGATTCGTTGCTTTACAGCGCAAGGATCATGATAATGCTCGGCGCCCGCAACGTCGAAGACGCCGAAAAGCTCTCGGGTGTGCTCCAGATAGCATCTGCTGCTGAGAAAATTTCAAACGCAGCTGGCGACATCGCAAAAGTGGCTCTCGCAAAGGACGTGCCTCGAGACCTTCGAGGCGAGCTTGGCGACCTAGAAGAAGGGGTTATGAGCTTAAAGGTTGGAAAGGACTCGCCGTTCAGGGGGAAAAAGCTAAGAGAGGTTGAAGCGGATACGGGGATGCGAGTATTTGCGATAAAGCGGGGGCGGCGTTGGATTTATTCGCCCGAGGAGAGCGAGGTGCTGCGGGCGGGCGATATGATACTGCTGGTGGGACCGACGGAATGCGTCTTGAAGCTCCATGAAGCAAGAGGCGAGCCTGCGACGAAAGAGGCAGGAAGGAGGCCGCCCGCCGTGGAGAGAGCAATTGACATGCTCGTCGAGATGAAAAACCTTTCGGAGCTGATAGTCGGGCTGGCGTATTCCGCCGTGCTCTTCTACGACAAGGAGATTGCGAAGGAAGTGCAGAACTTAGAAAGAAAGATGGACGGGATGAAGGACGAGCTGGAGTTTTTGGTGCTGAGCGCCGCAAAGGTAGTAGGCGAGAGCCGCTTTAACGAGCTTCGGGGGCTCCTGCACATAGCAATGTCTTCTGAGATAATCTCAGATGCCGCCTACGAGATTGCGGACGTCGTGCTCCGGGGCATGGAGTTGCATCCCGTTTTCATGGCGTCTGTGCGCGAATCTGATGAAGTCATTTCAAAAATAGAAGTCCAGAACGAGGGCATCTCAGGAAGGACGCTCGGCGAGCTTGAGATAGAAGGGTGCACGGGCATGTTCGTGCTTGCGGTTTGCAAAAAGGACGGCAGGTGCCTTTATAACCCGCCTGCTGACGTTACGATAGAAATAGGAGATAGGGTCGTCGCGAGAGGTCCTAAAGAGGGGGAGGGAAAGCTGCGGGATATTTTAGGAAAGGGTTATAGTTAATTCTCTCTGAGCGGGAAGTAGTGACCTTCTTCCCGGCTAAATTCGGGGGCTTCAAGAAGCCGGGGCATGCCCTGCCATAGTCGAGCGTCGCGGGACGGCTGCGACGGAGATACGTCAGCTGAGAACGCATATCGGAGTCTCTTACACGTCCCCATTATCGCTGTCCCTTCTCACCACAAGCCGCAGCAGTGCTCCTTGCTGTCTCCGTGCGACCCGGTTCAGCCGTCTCAAGTCGGGCGTGCTCAGTCCGCAACGCCCCCCTCTCTGACCGTGCCATGGGAAATTACATTTCTCGGCACAATCCCGCATGAACCCATGTCGTGAGCAGGAGTCCCGCGGTATTTTGAGTCCGCTCCGCCACGAACGCGCCAGTAAGCCCTTTCTCATTAATTTATAGAATTTGCCGCAAGAAGACCACCGGTTTCAACCGATGGATGAATTGCGGCTTCTACGATTTTTCACCCCCTCAATGTATTTTTAATTGTTTCTGCTGAAACATGACCAGCAGTACCAACGTAGTAGCTTGGAGACCATATACGTCCTCCCCAAAACTCTTTTTTCTTAGCTCTGGAGACTTCTCAAACAATCTCTTTGCAGCCCTTTAAGATTTTAACTATGTTTATTGGAGCTTCGAAAGGTGGGTTGAGATGAATAGATGGATGTGGTCGGTTAGGCATTACTTCTAACTTGATGACCTCCCAACCGTTAGCTTCAGCTATTGTTTTAATCTGGTCTTCTAGAAACTCCTTGACTTCTCCAACCAGAACTGGTTTCCTGTACTTTGGACACCACACAATGTGATAGTTAATCTCGTATACTGCTGAGCTCGTCCTCCCCCTACCTATGGGGAGTTAACTTTAAATACTTAAGGTTTTCTACTATAGATGTGAAGATACAGAAGGTCATAAAGTGCAAGGTTGTTTGCCTCACAAATGTTAAGCGTGAACTGCTTATTCAGGAGTATGAGAATCTCCAGAGATTCCTGTGTGGCGACAACTCTGTCAAGCTGTATTCTGCCAATAAGCAACAAGCCGAGCGATTCTACAAGAGAGTTAAACCCGATAAGGAGTACCCCTTGTCAATCCGTAAGGATTTGATAAAAGTGGAGAAAAGAGACACCAAAATCGCCAAGTACTGGGCTCGCATACCAGTAGCGGGAAGGAGGGGTGGTGTTTGGGTTGCTATTAAGCCCCATCAAGATATACCAGATGTCGAGATTTGTGAATCTAAGCTCTTTAGGCGAGGCAGTGATTTCTACTTGCATTTAACCATCCAGAAGGAAATTGACTTCATTAAGGTTGAAACATCTGATTATGTCTTGTATGCTCCCCCATCATTTACCGTTGGTGAGAGAACCGTGGTGATAGCAATCGACATAGGAGAAGCAAACCCTATAGCATCTGTGGAGTTATGGGGTTTTGGAATGCAAAGGAAAAACGTGAGATTTCTTGGCAGAGAAGTAAGGGCAATAAGACAGCATTACAACTGGGTTAAGAAATCGGTAGGAAGAAAGAAGATTAAGCACGCTGTGAAATGGATTAAAGAGCATGTGGAGCACAAGGAGTCGAGGAAGGTAGCGGACGTTTTGCATAAGGCAACTCGTTCAATGGTTGATAGAGCTATTGAGTTAAAGCAATCGGGCTTTGAGCCAATCATAGTATTTGGTAACCTCAAAAGAGTCAGAAAACCCCGTGTTAAGGGTAAAGTGAGGTGCAGGAAAAACAATCGCAAGGTGCACACAATGCCCTCATTTAAGGTAAAGCACATGCTAACTTACAAAGCCCTGTGGGCTGAAATACCGGTAGCTATTGTGAACGAGGCATGGACATCAAAGCAATGCTGGAGATGCCATTCAACGAACACGGTTGTCAGAAAGAGGATGTTTAAGTGCAAAGACTGTGGGTTGGAATACAATCGTGACTTAAACAGTAGCGTGAATATAGGTAACAGGCTCCTCGGCTACATGCTGGGGAGCAGGGCTGCCGTGAGTGAACCAGCCCCACCCAAACTCCCCCAGAGTGCAGTGTACGATCGGCGATTCAGTGTGCGAGGGGGGAAGCCACCCGTTTTAACGGGTGGTAGTTCACTGTAACGTCTTGTAGAAATACAAACAGGGTGGAAAATCATGATGCATATGCACAAGCGCGTTGGCAACTCCACTTTAGAGCTTATAGAGGGCGACATCACGGAACTCGACGCCGACGCAATTGTGAATGCGGCGAATTCCTCGCTGAAGATGGGCGGCGGTGTAGCCGGGGCGATTCTTAGGAAAGGCGGTTACGAAATTCAAGAGGAGTGCGACCGCATTGGATATTGCCCGGTCGGCGACGCCATAATCACAACGGGCGGGCGGCTGAAGGCAAAATACGTAATACATGCCGTTGGTCCTAAATGGGGCGAGGGCGACGAGGATGAAAAGCTGAAGAATGCGACCCTGAACTCATTGAAGCTTGCGGACGAGCGGGGGCTAAGAGGCATAGCCTTTCCAGCAATTAGCACTGGCATTTTCGGCTTCCCCATGGACCGCTGCGCAAAAATAATGCTCTCCGCCACAATTTCATACCTGCAAGGCAATACGCAGCTCGAACGTGTGGTGTTCTGCCTTTTCGGCAAGGACGCCTTCGAAACTTTCAGGAAAACGCTTGAGGAGCTGCTGCCGTAGCTGTGAAGGACGAGCCTCAACAGGCGGCGACCCTTCTCTTGAACCCGCAAGACAAGCTTAGCTGCTCAGCACCGCCAAAGCAGCTCGTAGATCGGACTCTGCTAAGTTCGTGAGACGTTTTCACTACCGCACTGCGGACAGCGTATCGGAAATTTGTAGGGGCTTTCTTGGAAAACATAGCCGCACTCGCACATGAAAAATACTCTGCCCTCTTCGGTTTCGAAGCTCATTTTCTCACCCTATAGTCACATTATGCACAACAAGTGTGAGAGTGAAATTCGACGGACTGGAGACGTTCACATAATTCTTGTGAGGCGAAGGTGGAGAGAAGTCCATGTCACTAAAACTAGCATTGACCTCTTCTAAATAATATATCCATGCTTGGGAGTAAGAGCCGCCGACTGAAATATTGACGTATCTTACATTTCCAGTAGCTACTAAGACAGATGTCGCATTCATCTCGTCGGGATATTGTTGTATTGTCAGCTCGGCGACGCTGCCACCTTTCGAGAATGCGCCTGAGACGTTGATGATGGAAATATACAGATATTTTTTGCCACTGACGTTGAGGAAAACGATTTTGGGCTTGGAAACGATAATGCTGCTGTTCGGGAAATATTCTATGACGGCGCCGTTCTCGTAGGCGATTCCACGGTTGCCGAGCATGAAGACAAGGCTCTGGTAGGTGAAATTCCTACCTTGCGGATTGCCGGTCCAAGAGATATTCATCCAACTTCCGTTGGAAAGGGAAAGGGAGCCTTGGCTCACTCTAACTTTGACTGTTCGGGCAGGGGATTGCCCCAAGGCTACTTTTTCGACGTTGCTTTGGATAGTAAAAAAAGCAGTTTCCATGCTTTGGAAGACCGAATTCTCCTGCGTCCTCTTAATTAACGGCATACCGCCGACATAAACAATAGTTACGACCGTCACGACCGCTGAAAATGTGAGAATGTATCCGATAACTTCGGATACGCCCTTTTTGTCCATAATGCTACTAATGCTACTAACCAAGGTTCACCACCTCCTAAAGCCCAACGTCAGTTCCTTAACGCCGCCGTAAGCGGTCGTCGTGTTCGCAGAAGCGTTGACCTCTGCGCTCATTCCGCTAAGCGTGTAATTCAGGGAAAAGCCCTTGAATGAGTAGAGCTGAAGCTGGTCTGAGGCGGGTGGGATGAAAACACGGTAGCTATATCCACCAATTTCCGAGGGCAAACGCTCCGTGACGGTAACGGAACCGTCATGTGGCAGCGTGATTATCATCTCCATTATTTCGGTGCTGAACGCATTCCCTAAATCGTTAAACTGCTGCTCCGTCGTTACTTTCGATGGGAAGGCGAGAAGCGTATCATGATAGAGATACAAGCTTGCTATGAAGACAATAACGGCTGTTGCGAATATTATAAATGAGATTGGCGACACCGCACCGCTTCTCATAATGCTGCTTTTCTCACTCCAGAGGAATACTTCTTTCCGCATACACACCCAACGTAAAGTTTACTTTTTCGTTCGACAGCAAAATACAGATGCTGGCACTTTTTTCATCCTTTTTCACCATGCTTACATTTACGACAAAGCCATGAGCGGCGTATATCTTTGAAACGTTCTCAGCATACTCTGCCATTGAATCATTAAACGCGCCGAAATCCCCTTTGGTTCTAACAAGCTTTGCGACCCTCACGGTTTCCGCGTAAAGCTCATTTAATTCGTAGCTTGGGAATTGCATCTCTGCCTGCGAGACTCGGTAGCCTGCGGAAAGCGCTTGGTTCAGGAGCAATACGACAACGAGCAAGCCAAGTGCGAGAATCAGCCCTGAGAGGACTATCCATTGCCCTTTGCGTGCTGTGCTGTTCCTCGCCCTGCCGCTCAAATTTGCCATGCCGTCAACCTCACTTCATAAACCTCAGGAACAACCCCATCCAATACGGTAACAAGTTTCCAAACAGAGACGGCGTTCGCAGGCGGCTCGCCGAAAGTGTCGTTCGTGCCATTGGGGACTCGTTCGAACGTTAACGTCGTGGCATTCAGCCTCAAAATTTCAACTTTACAGAAGACACCCTTGTTTGAGAGGTTGGTTTTGAGCCATTGTCCCATGATTTCGTCAGCCCCGTTAAAAGAGCCGTTGACGGTGCCGTTGACCTGGTGGTAAAGCCAGCTTGTGTGGTCTTCTCGCTCCATGTCAAGGATGTTGAGGAAGTCTTCAGCGTAAAGCTTTAGCTGGACTGCCATGGTTTCGGAGAGCTGCGTGCTCGTCGTCGGAACCGAGCGGGCGGCGAAGGTTACGACGCTAATGATGAGCAAGGCTGTCATCAAAGCCTCTATCGTGTGCATCTGTCCTCTTTTCAGTCGTTTTCTTAATCTTTCTTCCACGTCCTCACCTACCATACGTAAACGACGAGCTTCACGCACTTCGCATCACCAAGCTGAGTGCCAAGGTTTGGAGGCGCATCATCAATGGCAACAAGCCGCTCTATCTTTTCAACGTTAACGTTGCCGCTGCTTGGCACGGGGGCACCAATTTGCAATATAGGCAAGTCGCCGAATTCAAGGAGCGAGATGTTGAAGTTATATTCAAGCTCACTGCCGCCCATCTCGATGAAGAGTCCAAGTTTTCTATGTATATTCTGCTCTTCTGGGATATAAGTCTGGTTGTTCCACCATTCTTGTAATTTCTCTATTTTCGCCCATGAAAGATTGTTGGGGATTATATCCTCGTAGGATGACCAAATCGGGGCTCTTGTCGCAAGCCCTACTCTTTTGATATTATTTAAGACCGCACATACCGCTGTTAAGTTGCTGAAATTAAGGTTTTTATGCCATTCCGAAATTATGAAACCACCGATGTCGTAAATTCCGCCATCCTCGACGAGAACGGTGCTCGTGCGGAAGGCGACGGGCTGGAGGTCAGTGGCTCTCGTTTGAAGTGGAGTGAAAAGTGTTGGTAAAAGTGATATGAGGAGAACTAATGTGAGCATGAAAACGCCAAGTCCTGTGAGGAAATCCACGCTTACCTGCGCCTCTTTTGCCATCCTTACAAAATTAGTTGGAAGGCAGAGTTAAAAAATTGCGGAAAATTGGAAAAAAAATAAAAAATAAAGAAAAAATGTTAACTAACTTCTTTTATGCGCACTCTCACCGCCGCGGCAGGGTCGTTGGTTGGGCCTATCCATTCCTCCGCTCCGTCGACGAGCTCGCGCACATGCAGCGAGACCTCGTGCATGCCGCTAGCCATCGGCACCCATGTGGCGTTGATTTCTACGTCTTTCTCTTCTCCCGCATTTAAGGTCGCATCCTTCTGGGCTAAGAGCATGCCGTCAACGCAGAGTTTTACTCTGACTGTAACCGGGGTGCTCTTGTTGTTCTTGATGGTTAATGCACATGCATCGATAGTGACAGGCTGTCCTATTGTCGGGCTTTCGGGAGTGATGCTAAGGGCGTGTTCGCCGTTCCACGTGACGTTGCCGCTCATCTCTGCGCTGCTGCCGCTGCTGACGATTATATTCTTCTCGGTTGTAGAGCTCTTGCCGCAATTGTCTTCAACTTCAAGCACTACGGTGTAACCTCCGGGCTGGCTGTATGCGTGACTTACCGTAACCACGTTGCCCTCTGCGTCCCAATTGCCGTCGCCGTTGAAATCCCATCTGTAAACGGCGATGTAACCGTCAGGGTCGTAGCTGCCGGAAGCATCGAGCGTGATGGACTGGTTCGCAAGTGGCGTCGTATTGCTCACATGAAGCACCGCAACCGGCGGCAAATTCTCTAAAACTCGTATCTCATGCGTTGCGTTCATTTTTGCACCGTCGTCGTCAGTGACAGTCAGAATCACCGTATAGTTGCCCGCTGTGGCGTATGTATGCGTCACCGTCTGCCCACCTCCCGTAGCGTCATCGCCGAAGTTCCATTCGTAAGCAATTATTTCGCCGTCAAGGTCTGAAGCATCCGCTTCGAACTGCACCTCATCGCCCTCGCTTGTGACCTCAGGTCCAACTATGCCCACGCTTGGCGCTCTGTTGTTTATTTCCACGGTGACGGTTGTGCTGTTCGTCGCTCCGAGGTCATCGGTGACGGTCAGGGTCGCTGTGTAAACGCCATCATCAGCATACTGGTGCGTCACGACGCCGCCGCTTGCCGTGTTCCCGTCGCCGAAATCCCACTCGTAAGCGACGATGACGCCGTCAACGTCGTAACTCGCAGAACCGTCAAATGTTATGTCGGCATAAGTGTAGGTCTCGTTCGGGCTCGCAGTCGCAACTGCGACGGGCGGCGCCGTAACTGCAACGCTGAGCTGCGGCAGTGGAACTTCGTGTTCCTCGCCAAAAGCGTCTTCGTAGGTTACTTCCGAATCACCTGTATTCAGAACGACGCTTCCTGAAACCAGCGGCTTAACGTCGAAGGAGACGCTCCAAGTCTCATTGGCAGAAAGCTCGCCGACGTTCCAGACGAGCCGGTTGCCCACTATTTGCGGCTCTTCAGTCGCTCCGCCGGCGTATTCGACGTCTTCAGCGAGCTCGAACGTGACGACGACGTCTTTAGCAGTAATGTTGGAAAGTTCGACAGCCAAGTCCCTATAGATGTCGCGAAGGTCTTCACTGGTTGCCGGGAAGAAGGGCACACCGCCTGTCGTTTCCGCAATCTGTGTCAGCTCCTCGTAGTTGACGCCGCCCCAACCAATGACGTATATCGGAATTCCGTCGTTAGCCGCCCTTTGAGCTTGGTCGAGCGGGCTGACGCCCAAGTTCCACCAGCCGTCGGTCAGCAGGATTATTGCCTTAACGGCGTCTTCTCTCCCGTAAGCTTCGAGGTGGTCGAGCGCTCTGTCAAGACCTTCGCCCATGGGTGTGCCACCGCTCGCAGAAAGCCCGTTTATCGCACTCTTGACGTCGTTTTTGTTCGTCGTCAGGCTCTGGACGACCGTACAGTATGCGGAATAACTCCAGCCGCTGGAATGGAATTTCACGAGAGCCGCTCTGTCATTACTCTTCAGGAGGTCAACGAATTCATTAGCCGCGTCTTTTGCTCCTTCTGTTCTCACAGGTGGCAGCTCCGCACAGAACGTCCTCTGTGGTTGGGTGTAGCCTGAGTGGTAATAGTAGAGCTTCGCGTAAACCTCGTAAGTTCCCGGTTGTAGGTCGCCCCAACGGACAACCGAATATCCGCCTTTAGTGCTCGTTGTCGCTCCTGTATCTTTGTTTTTTAGGTAGGCGTAATAGTAGTCATAGTCATAGAAGTAGACATCGGCGCCATAGCCACGACCGGGGAGCGTCTGAAGCATGACTTCTACCTCTTCTGGCTCGGAGACGGTGAACTCTCCAACCTTCTGGTAGCTCGTGGTGAGCGTTACGTCGGACAGGTCGGTTATAATGGTCCCGTATCGGTTCATCGAACCAGAACAGTCCATGACGAGAGCGACGTCGAGTGGGAACGAGATTTCAGGCGTGCCGTTTCCGGTGAGCGTGATTGTTACCCTCGTGGTCTCGCCGAGTTGTATGACGTCCGGGCTGACGCTTGCGTCAGCAATCACATATACGCCGCCTTGCGCCACTGTAGCCGCTGTCGCCGCAACAAGTATCGCAAGGACGAATATCGCTAAGAGCTTTGCGTCTCTCATCGCTTCTCACCTCTAACTGGTCGTTTCAATCGTCGTGTTTTCGAGTATCTGCTGGACGAACTCCGCCAAATCTTCGATGTAGACGACGCTTGTCTCGTCGAACGGGTCAGTGCCGACGACGAACTCCACGAGGTCAGGCAGCCCGTCGCCGTCGGAATCCACGTCTATGACGTCAGGGATGCCGTCACCGTCCGAGTCCGGAAACTCGTCAGCGAGCGAGACTGAAAGCAGCGAGAACAGACAGAGCACCAAAACCGCAATGAAAACCGCAGCGAAAATCTTCTTCATAAAATCCCCCCATCTGTTTTTAAAAAGCGTTCGACAAGCCATACGTCATCGGCTATGCCGCATGCGCCGCTCTTACCTCGTGCGCTCTTGTAGAGTTTGAACGAGAGCTCTGTCTTCGGGTTGTGCTCGACATTAAGCTCTGTAAGCGCCTTGCCATCATCCTCAGAAAAAAGGAAGACGACTGCCGCAGCCGTTAGAGCCGTGAGCAGCGCCGCCGCCCCTGATGCCTCAAAATTTGGAAGCTTCCCAAGCTGTGCCTCTTTGATGTCCGGGATTCCGTTGTGGTCGGCGTCCACGAAGATGAGCGAGAGCGCTGCATCGTTTGCACTACTGCACGTCGCAAAAACGCCGAAACTAAAGACTACAAGCGCCACAACCGCTACAGTTTCCACCCGCATAGCCTCGCTCACATATTAAGAAGCCCATTTTAAGCCCGTTTCCAAAGAATAAAAATTTATTACTGTTATTTTGAAGTGATGTTAAAATAATCTGATGTTAAAATAATATGCTTTCGGATATTGAAAATCTGTTAAAAGTTATGATTAACCTTATATTCAAGCTTCCAAATTTTCTTCATGTGAGGCGGCTTACAGTGCTGGCGGCAGTGGCAGGCTTAGCGATTGCCACTATCTTGGTTATAGGCATACTTATGCTCACGTCACAGCAGGAGAATAGTGCTGAAGCGCTATTGATTTCGTCAAAGGATGCCGTCAAGAGTCTTCACACTTTAAGAGCTGAAGCCTACACGTCGAAGGACGTCAAAACGCCCACCGCACACGAGCGAGCTAAATACGTTTTTAGCGTGGAGTTTGCAAGCGATTTGGGCACAAGGATTTCGTTTAATGACTTTAAGTTCGAATATGAAGGAGAAAATGAAGAAACGATGGAAAGGGTGGGCGGTGAACTGGGGAAGACGCTTGATGGTGCTTGGCTTCTGGAGAAGGGAGAGTATTACTGGTTATACACGCCTGCGGTTGCGGAGCACGTCGTCGAATATAAAACTGGAAGCGGCTTGCTGAGATACGAATTCTTGCCCATATTCCACTTTGACGTTGCCGAACTTTTCAGCTTTGCCGAGAATCCCAGATATTTGGGAACCGAGCCATTAAACATAGGGAATGACTCTGTTGAGGCACATGTTGTCGAGTTCGACCTGCCGGCATCGCTTATCCCATGGCGGACCGCAGCCGTTGTGAAGGTATGGATCTCCGCCGCCGACAGGCTCCCTCTTAGGGTTGTCGTCACCTCAAAATACGAAAACACCGACATCACGCTTGAATTCGGCTGCACATCCTACGAAAAGGACGTGAGCGTGCCGCCGGGACATTTTGAGATCCCCGAAGGACTTTTCGTCGTTAGGCGTTATTAAATTCTATTCAGCGTTTTTAGGCGCTCTGGAAGGTCCAAAATCTTCGCAGGAACGCCGACCGCAAGCTTCCAAGCAGGGACATCCCTCGTGACGACGGCGCCGGCGGCGACGAAAGCGCCCTCGCCGATTTCCACGCCGGGAAGGACAACGGCGTTTGAACCCACGGTTGCGCCACGCTTTATAATCGGTCCTTTCAGGGGATATTCTTCTCTTATGGGATACTTGTCGTTCGTTAGCACGACGTTCGGACCCAAAAACACAAAACTCTCGACGACGGTGTTCGTGGGGATGTAAACGTTGGATTGTATGCTCACGTTGCTGCCGATTTGGGTCTTTCCTTCGATGACAGCGTTTGTGCCGACGAGCACGTCGTCCCCTATCGTCGTTTCCTCTCTTATCATGACGTTGTGCCCAGTTCGCAAATTATCACCTATCTTCACATCGCAGTAAATCACCGTATTTGACCTTATCACGGCATTATCTCCGATTTTCACGCCGCTAAACTTGTATTCTTCCAAGCTTATTCCCTTTTCAGTAATTTCCTTTAATATCCTCGGCGTCGGGTAGCCGATTATTACGTTTTCGAGGATTACTGCGTTTTTTCCTATCTTCGTGTCTCCGTAGATTCTTACGGACTCGTGGATCATCTTTTAATGTTTAAAGGGAGCCTTTAAAGTTTTGTGGCAGCCAGCGTAGGCTACGGGGCATCGTTCTTTTCTTGACATTCCTTCTGGCGAAAACCGAAAATAATAACATCGTGGCTGGTATCTTTATTTCTGAGCATGGCGGAAGAAGAGGGCGTGGAGTATAACGCAGAGCACATACAAGTGCTTGAAGACCTAACTGCGGTCAGAAAAAGACCCAGCATGTATATTGGCGATACTGGACCAAGAGGGCTTCACCATTTAGTCTTTGAGGTAGTGGACAACAGCATTGACGAGGCGCTTGCGGGTTTCTGCGACCGCATCACCGTCATCTTGCATGCGGACGGCAGCGTCACCGTCGATGATAACGGCAGGGGCATCCCCGTGGACATACACGAGAGATACGGGGTGCCCGCGCTTGAGCTTGTGATGACGAAGCTGCACGCCGGCGGGAAGTTCGACGGCAAAATATACAAGGTTGCGGGCGGGCTGCACGGCGTCGGCGTTTCCGTCGTGAATGCGCTCTCGGAGTGGTTGGAAGTCGAAGTCCGCAGGGACGGGAAACGTTACTTCCAGAGGTATGAGCGGGGTAAGCCTGTTTACGAGCTTGAAGTCATATCAGAAGTCGCTTCATCTTTGGTTTCGCCTCCGGCGGAGACGGGCACGAGGATAAGGTTCAAGCCCGACACTGAGATCTTCCAGACCACCGCTTTGAACTTCGAGATAATAGTGTCAAGACTCAGGGAGCTTGCTTTCTTGAACAGGGGCATAACTATTGAAGTATTCGAAGAGGGGAGCGGTAGGCGGGAGGTATTTAAATATGACGGCGGCATCGTTGCATTCTTAGAGTTCCTGAGCGAGGGGAAAACGCCTCTGCATAAGCCAATCTACTTCAAAAGGGAAAAAGAGGGCATCATCGTGGAAATAGGCATACAATACACAACTGCCTACGAAGAGAACATCCTCACGTTCGCAAACAACATAAAAACGATAGAGGGGGGCACGCACCTCATCGGTTTCAAGTCTGCGCTCACGAGAGTGATAAACGATTTCGGAAAGAGGCGTGGAATGCTGAAAAAAATGACGCTCAGTGGCGATGATGTCCGTGAAGGATTAACGGCAGTCGTGAGCGTTATGCTCCGAGAGCCGCAGTTCGAGGGGCAGACAAAGACAAAACTCGGCAACAGTGAGGTCAAGGGCATCGTCGAGTCCGTCGTCTGGGAGAACGTTTCGGAATTCTTCGAAGAAAACCCCGAAGACGCCGTTCGCATAGTGGAGAAGGCGGTGAGGGCTGCGAGAGCCAGAGAGGCGGCACGCCGCGCTCGTGAGCTCGTTAGAGGGCGTGAAACTTCCTTAGACCTCCTGCCGGGAAAGCTTGCTGACTGCGTGAGGCATGGCGAACAAGCAGAACTTTACATCGTCGAAGGTGAATCCGCCGGCGGTTCCGCAAAACAGGCAAGAGATAAAAACTTCCAAGCGATTCTGCCTATTCGGGGCAAGATTCTAAACGTGGAGAAGGCGAGGCTTGACAAGATTTTAAAAAACGCAGAAATACGGTCGCTAATAACGGCGCTCGGCACTGGTATAAGGGGGGACTTCTCGAAAGAGCGGCTACGCTATAATAAGGTTATTATAATGAGTGACGCCGACGTTGACGGTGCGCACATACGGACGCTGCTTCTCACGTTCTTTTACCGCTACATGCCGGACTTGGTCAAGGGGGGGCATGTTTACATAGCAATGCCACCGCTCTACGCCGTGAGAAAGGGCAAGAAGACGTTGTATGCATATTCTGAGGAAGAATACAGGCGGATACTTGAGACTCTTGGCGAAGACGGCGTGCGAGTGCAGCGCTACAAAGGTCTTGGTGAAATGAACCCCGAACAGCTCTGGGAGACGACGATGAACCCCGAGACGAGATTCCTGAAGAAAGTAACGCTGCGAGACGCCGAGGAGGCGAACATGATTTTCTCGGTACTCATGGGCGAGGATGTAGAGCCTCGCAGAAGGTTCATACAGGAGCATGCGAAGGAGGTAAGGAACTTAGATATATGAAATATTAAAGTGAAGTAGGGATAGACATGGGTGATGAAAGCAGGTGCGGGGGTAAGAAGAAATACATCCCGCCAAGGATTTATGAGAGAGAAAGGTTTGAAAAGATGATGGAGAAGAGTGATATTGATATTGGCATGTTGTAGAGACGTATTATAGGGGTGTGTATGATGGAAGAAAAGGAGAAATCGAAGTGTCAGGGAAAGAAGGAATACGTGACGCCGAAAATAAAGGAGTTCATGCACATGGGCGACATAATGAAGGGCGCAAAGGGCTTGTAGCGGCGTAGGCTGCGGCGTGATTTTATGCAGTTTTCAGAGGACGAGCGTTTAAGGCGGGCAGAGCTGCCGAAGCAGCGGGCTAAAGAATATCACCGTCTCTACAAGGGAAAGATAGAGATTTCGTTAAAAGTGCCGGTTCGCAGCTACGACGATTTTGCGATCTGGTATACGCCCGGCGTCGCAGAGCCTTGCTTGGAGATTAAGGAAAACGAAGATGCGGTTTTTGAATACACAAACCGAGGGAATACCGTCGCTATCGTCACTGACGGCACGAGAATCTTGGGGCTCGGCGACATCGGGGCTGCGGCGGGGCTGCCTGTCATGGAGGGCAAAGCATTACTTTTCAAATATTTAGGTGGTGTTGACGCCATCCCGATATGCTTAGGCACCAAGAATGCCGCCGAGATAATTTCGGCGGTGCGCTGGCTCTCGCCGACGTTTGGTGGCATCAACCTCGAAGATATAGAGACGCCGAAATGCTTTGGGATTCTGGAGACACTCAGGGAGAAACTTGAGATTCCCGTATGGCACGACGACCAGCAGGGGACAGCCTTAGTGACGCTCGCAGCGCTTATTAACGCCTTGAAAGTCGTCGGCAAGGACTTGAAGGACGTGAAGATTGCGTTCGTCGGAGCGGGCGCCGCCGGCATCTCTTGTTTCAAATATGTGGTGAAGGCGGGCGCTCGTCCCAAAAACATCGTGATGTGCGACAGTAAGGGCATCTTGCACCCCGCTAGGAAGGATTTAAGCGACGAGAAGCGCAGAGTGGCGGAGCTGACGAGCCCTGAGGGGGCAGGCGGCATAGCCGAGGCCTTAGAGGGTGCCGACGTTTGTATTTCAATGGCACGCCCAGGTCCGGGTGTTATAAAGAAGGAGTGGCTCCGCCGCATGAACGACGGCGCCGTTTCCTTCAACTGCGCAAACCCCGTCCCTGAAATCTGGCCATGGGAGGCAAAGGAAGCTGGCGTTAAAATAGTTGGAACTGGGCGGTCGGACTTCGAAAACCAAATAAATAACGCACTGGGCTTTCCCGCAGTTTTCAGGGGCGCCTTGGACGTTGCCGCCCGCAAAATAACGGACGATATGTGCTTGGCTGCAGCAAGAGCGATTGCGGAGTTTGCGGAGGAGCGGGGCTTGAGCGAGTCTTACATCATTCCGAAACTGGAGGAAACGGAGGTTTTCATAAGGGAGGCGGTAGCTGTGGGCTTAGAGGCGATGAAGCAGGGCGTCGCCCGCAAGAAACTCAGCAAGCAAGAACTGGAAGAGGCGGCGGCTGCGAAGATAAAAAGAGCGCAGGAGATTTTGAAGCTGCTGATGCGTGAAGGGCTCGTGCGGTTGCCGTAATGTTGTTACGGTGCGCAATCAATCTGCCGCGAGCCTTTCAAGCTCGCTTGCTATGTTCCTAAGTTTTTCAGCTAGCTCCTTGGTCTCCGATGCGAGTTTCTGGAGCTCTGGCGGCGCGATTGCCGTGAAAAGTTCACGGAGCGTCCTCCTGATGAACTCCCGCATCTCATCAAGGTTACGGCTGCCAAGCTCGACAACAAAGAAGCCGTCCGCCGCCGCAACCTCCCTCGCAGACGCCGAAAGTTTTCTCACCACTAGAATTTTGAGCTGCGGCACCTCCTTGAGATTCTGCGTCCGCCCGAACTCCTCGTTTATCACCCGACGATTTACCGCCTTGTTCCACCAGTCCTTGCAGGAGACGTAAACCGAAAGGCGCCCGCCCGTCACGCTCTTCCACGCCCAGACATCGCACTCCACCGGCGACCCCACCCTCGAAGGGCGTCGCTCCCAGAGCCGCCAGCTCGCTGACCTCAGCATCGCTCAATGGACGCCTTTCAGCCGTCCTCATGAGTTCAAGGACACGCCCTACGCGCTCTGGGTCATGCTGCCGCACAAATTCGGAAAAGCAGAACTCCAAAGCTCGTTTTAAGCCAAGCTGCTCAACCAAGCTCCTCCAAATTGTTTCATAGCTTGCAAAACAGGCTTTAACCAAACTCTGATCGAATTTCAACCCTTTTGTGCTCAGGTAGTCAACAATTTCTTTAAGGTCCTTTGCAGGAAGGAGCCAAAGCATAAGGTGCAACCTCTCCATCGATTCTGCAAACTCCAAGGCGTGGTCGGGGATTCTGACTGTCACCTGCATGTCGCCCACCAGCTACCCTTTCTTCTCGCCGTAATATACGTTAAGCCAGTATTTAACTTTGCCTATGATTTCCTCGAGCTTTTCCGTGGGGCAAGTATGCCCTCGGATGACGCCGGTTACTATGTCGACGACCTCGCCTTTTGTCTCAGCGTTTTCGTTAGGGAAGCCTCTAACCTTGACGCCCGCCTCTGCAAAGCGTTCGAGCGTCACTGGCGCCTGGCAGACGACAATTGCGGGGCGTTCTACATGCCTTATGAAGATTTTGACCTTGTAGATGAAGTGCGCTGGGATATTGCCGGAGTGGATTAGGACGAGCTTGTGCATGTTCATCTGGACGATTTCTTTCGGGTTGATGCCGCAGGTGCTCATTCTGCCGTGCATGTGCTTCTCGATGAGCTCAGAAGGGAGTCCGGTGCCGGCTTCGAGGACGAGGACGCTTGCGTTTATCCCAGCTTCCCTGAGTCCATAAGTGATTTCGCAGACGGGCTTTGTGATGTGTCGCGGTTGCGGTCCCATTGAGAGTATGATGACGTCCCGCTCCGCCGCTTCGGAAAGCGTGCCCTTCGCCGCAAGCCCGCCGCCGAGCCCGATGCCGGGTGTTTCTCTACAGTCAACAACGAACGTCTTCCTTCCTACTGTCATCTCATTATTTCGTGCGGTCTCACGTAAATAATTAACCAAAGTGTAGCTACGTCATGCAGTTTACTTATATCTGACTGCTTCGACCGGTCTCATCTTGGAGGCTTTTCTTGCTGGGTATAGCCCAGAAAGGACGCCGACGAGCAGGGCTACACCTATGCCCCCCAGAATGATTTCCAGCGTCACGACTGCGGGGATTTCTATGCCGAAGTATACGCCAGCGCCGACGCTTATGGCTTTTGCGCCAAGAACGCCGATGGCGCTGCCGAGGACGCCACCGAGCACACTGACGACGCAGGACTCCAAAAGGAACAACAGGAGGACCGCGGCGTCCGTGGCGCCGACCGCCTTCATTACGCCTATTTCGTGGGTCCTTTCCATTACGGACATGAGCATTGTGTTCATTATGCCCATCGAGGCGACAAGAAGGGCTATGGATGCAATACCGACGAGCACTGCCTGTAGCATTTGAACACGTCTTCTAACTGTTCTATGAGGCTGCCCATGGTAACAGCCTGCGTGAGGTCTTCGAGCTTGTGGTTCTCGTCTATTCGCTCGGCTATTTCTTCTGCGATGTTTTCAGCCTTGCTAATGTCATACACTCGCACGAACATCGAGGAAATCTCGTCAGTGCCAAGCACGTCCTTAGCATCTCGGACGGTGACGAAAATCTGCGTGTCTATTTCCGCCCTGAAGCCGCCTTGCTCCTCGATTATGCCGACGACCCTGAAGCGGCTGCCGTTTATTTCAATGCGGTCGTTCACGTCAAGCTGCTCGTCAAAATACTCGTTGGCGACGAGGTAGCCGACGACGCACACGCCACGGCCGTCTTCCCTCAGCCAGCCCTCGCCCTTCCTGAATGCGCACAATCTCGCCGAACATCGCCCTTGTATCCTTGGGCGCTGTTCCCACAATTTCTACTAAAACCCGCTCATCCCTGAACGCCACGTCCCGAATGCCACTGACGAATGCGACGACGTCCTTGACGCCGTTTATTCGTTCGATGTCCTTGACGTCCTGCTCGGTGAAGCCGCCGAGGGCAACATAGCCACGCCCTGGGATAAACTTTTCGGGAGTTACCATGATGAGGTCTGCCATCTCACTCAGCTCGCCGGTCACCGCCGCTTCCATGCCATAGCCAACGGCTAACAGGAAGACGATGGCGGCAATTCCCACGGCTATGCCCAAAATCGTGAGAGTTGAGCGTGTTTGCGCTCTCTCATGTTCCGAAATGCCAAAAATAGGAAGTCAAAGAGATTCGACAGCATTTTTAAGAAGACGTTGCTGCTAATTCCTACTTTTGAAAGGTAGCAGCAGGGGAGGCGGGTGGTTTTATATATGTCGCTTTACTATTTATCGACGTAGGGTCGGGCGACCCGAAGTGAAGCCCTCGAC
>NZ_JBMXYC010000009.1:0-16370 GCF_053996935.1 Candidatus Alkanophaga liquidiphilum | reverse complement strand
GCAACTTTTTTATCTTCTGTACTAAGGAAGAAAAACAGAGATTCTTCCTCATCGTCCGCCAAAGGTAATTCTGCAGTGGTAGTACCTACGATATAAGGATTTTTACTTTCCTCAGCAAGTTTAATTAAACCCTCCATACCTAACTTAACTTTAATATCTTGAATTGCTTTGATTCTTTTCCCTGTGACAATTTGCTCAAATTTTTTATAGTCGTCCCTTTCTTTTCCTTCAGGAAGGTGAGGCCAGTAATCTTCAAAAAGCCATATGTAACGTTTTATTATGTCAGCAGGCTCAAGTTTATTATAAATCTCTTCAATTTCTCTCAACTCTTTTTCAGGCAGTGCCCATTTAGCATCATGGAAGGAACGATGATCAGATAATATTTCTCTAAGTTTATTCCAAAGACCAAGCTGACTATCATCAATTAGATCGACTAAACTTGATAATTCCCTGAGAATTTTTTCTCTTTCTTGTAGAGGCAAACCTGAGTAATGCCCCATAATTTCTGCCCATTTTTTGCCGTCTTTGCCAACATTTTTTAGTATTTTATCAACTATTGCACTAATACTTTCTCTGTACTCTTTAATTGTCACTCTGTTATCTGCCTTATTTGAAACCTGACGCCATCGAGGTTTATGTGTGGGAGAACAGAAATCATGACTTCTGGGCATTAGGCTAATTAATAATTTCCAACCAATTTCTGGCTCTCGCCTTATTAGAGTATCTACGGCTCCTAATCTCTGTTCTACTGTGGCATAAGTATGCGGAAGCCATAAAAGGAAAATATCCCTCAAACTATTTATTGGTCTATTAGCTAATTTCCCTCCCGGATCCAGCTTTGCAAGTTTCCCGAGAATAAGAGTCACTTTTCCAAGTAAATTAGGGTCCCATGTTAAACCTTGTAAAGCCCAAAGTAAACTTGGATGAGCACTATGAGAAGTTAAAGTGTCGTCAGTTTCAGAAAACATTCCCATGATTGGAGGTGCTTTCTGTGAAAGTGAATCTTCAACAGCTTCAAGAAATGAAGAAGGAGAAGCTTCAGCTATAAGGGGTAACACATCAGATAGAGAATACCAAAGTTTCCAATCGGCATTATTCAAAAGTTCTCGGATTACACTATCCACCCAGATTTGTGGGGGACATGATAAGTCTATATTTTTGTCATCACCGAAAACGGCAATTAAAACAAGTGTTTGAACAATTCCTTCTCTTAATGTTTTTGAATACTTAGATTCTTTCCCGTATACTGAAGCCATCCATCTTTTTTCTGGTTCAAGGTCAAGTGAGGGATCTACTTCACGCAGGACTTTAAGAGAAACTTCCTTCAATTTTTTAAAGTCATTTTTCGTCAAAAAAGGAGACAAAGCAAAGAATGCATCTAATGGAGAAGTAAGACGCCATATTTCACCAATTTTTAATATGGGGGGATCTGGTTTATAAAGCCATTTTTTAAGGGTGCTAATAAATGCATCATATGGAATTCCCGCAATCTCACTTATTATCTCTTTATCGCCTTGTTTGTTTTCATTCCATTTTCCAACCAATAGAACTGGAAGAATCTCTCTGGCTCTCTCCGGTTTAGCCCATTCAGGTTGTTTACTAATCGGACTTAAACGTCTTCTCAAAACCGTTAAACTTCTCGCCGTATCCCTTGAAAGCTTTTCAGCGTCTTCCTCTCTTATTCCCATCTTTCTCAAAGCAGAGACAAATTCATCCCTTTCAATCCTTGGTAATATAATTTTATCTTTTGTAACAGTATTATCTGGACTTATGGGAACAAAAACATAATGATTATGTTGAGAGAGCACGATTTCTATTTCTTCAAATTCAGTCATTAATAACAAACTGTTTTTACAAGTAGTGGTTACATGCCTAAAGGCTTCTTTATCAGAAATAACAATAGATTTAGATAAAAAGTGTTCTCTTTCTTCTTCTGGCAATGTGAGAATAACTGCTGACAAAAACGCTAAAGCTTCATCTTTTGTTGAGGCTTGCACAACTAAAAGTGAAGGGTCAGAATTTAACCATTTTTTAACTTTTTCTATCTGTTCATCCCTGCCGGCAAGAACCAATTCTGGTGGAAGAGGTGGATGTGTTACCAGGCTCCATTCGTTCCACCACTCCTCAAGCGAATAAACATTTTGCTGTGGGTATTTCCCAATATGTTTAGCCAGCCATGCTCCAACTGCAGGGGCTTGTTCAAGCCATTCCTCTAAATCTCTGGCATCATAAACTCTTACATCTCTCCAGAACTCTTCTTTATTTTTTTCTTCCACCCATTTGTCTTTATTACTCCATACTGTTGGGGTAACGAAAATATATGTAGCTTCAGAAGGGTTTGGTACTAAAGGAGTCTCCTTTCGCTTTTTATAATCTTCCTCTGCTTTTGTTTTTATGTCTTTTCTTGTGCTAAGCTCCCATAAAGACAAGCCTTTGGGAATATATTCTGTTTCTTCTTTAGATTCTAGTCTACCATCCCAACCTGGATAAACTATACTCTCCCCTGCAGGAAAGGATATAGAATCAATCTTATTTACCGTTGCTCTAATTAGACGCCGAATGACGAGCGGTAAATACTCTTGAGAATCTCGTCTTGAAGCCCAATTTTCTAAATCTGTGGCATCAATCCATGTCATAATTAATCCTCCCACGCTCCACAATGTCACTTATCTCGTTCATATACGCATTACGTATATCCTCCCAATTTGGCGGCATATACGAACTTAATATATCCTCCCATTCTGGCAGTATATCCAAACTTCGCCCTTCGGATGAAAACTTTTTCCAGAACGACTCCATCATCTCTTTCCGCCACCCGCAAAGCGCGTCCCTCTTATCCGGGGCTGCACAGACCCTAAGCATATCTATCAACACAAGTATAGAAAAACTTACTCTTTCTTAACTGCAAATTCCTACAAGGGCTCAGCTAAAACTGAAAGTCCAAAAAGTCTCACAAAAAGTAAGAAAATAAAGAAGCTAAACGTTCCTCGCCAATCTCTTCACCAAGTTGCCGTCGGCGTCGTATATCAGGACTTCGAGCGGCATCTGCCCGGGGAGCGTATGCGTGGCGCACGCCAAGCAGGGGTCATACGCTCTGAACGCCATCTCCACCATGTTCAGGAGCTTGTCGTTCACTTCGCCTCCGGATATGAGTTTCTGCGCCGCCTTCTTGATGGACATACACATCGCAGCGTTGTTGTGCCCGGTCGCTACGATTAGATTGAGCTTAGTTACGATGCCCTCGTTGTCCGTCCAGTAGTGGTGGAAGAGCGTGCCCCTTGGAGCTTCGACACAGCCGACGCCCTCCTCCGGCTCTCCAAGCTCAGCACGCACATCTTTCGACGTTATTTCCGAGTCCTGAATTAGTTCCATGAGGCGTTCCGCAGCGTATAAATTCTCGACGAGCCTCGCCCAGTGGAACGCCAGCGTATTATGAACGGGCTTCTTCCCAAAGAACTCATAGAACTTCTCGTAGGCTTCTTGGGCGAGCGGTGTCGCAATACCATCAGCAGCATTCAGCCTTGCAAGCGTGTTCACCCGGTAAACGCCGGAATTCTTGCCGTCCACGAGTCCTTTCCAGCCAACACCCTTGAGATACGGGAACTTCAGGTAGCTCCAAGGCTCGACGTGCTCTGCAATGTAGTCCAAATACTTCGCAGGCGGGAACTTCGCATACTCCCGCCCTTCGGGGTCCACGACACGAACATCGCCGTCGTAGAAGTTCACCTTGTTGTTTTTGTCCACAAGTCCCATGTAATACGTCTCGTGGTAATAAACGTCGCCAGCTATCAGGTCAACAAGCTCCTTGTCCTTCAACACGAGGTTGTCGAATATTTCAAGCGATGTCTTTCCGAATTCGAGCAGCGACTTCCCCTTCTCCTCGATCTCCGCACGCTCCTCGTCGGTCAGCGGTCTTGCAACGCCGCCCGGCACGCCGCATACCGGATGTGTCGCCTTCCCGCCGACGATTTCCTGAATGCGTTGTGCGTAGCCCCTGTTCTTAATCACGAGCTTTCCAGTCTCCAGCCCGACTTTCTGAATGAGTCCGAGGACGTTGCGTTCAGCCTTCGGCGCGCCGGCGCCGACCACGAAGTCGGGGGCGGCGAGGGCATAGAAGTGCAGTTGGTGCGAGTGCATCATGTGCGCGCAGTATGCCATTTCCCTGATTTTCTTGGCGGCAGGCGTCGGCTCAGCCTTGTAAACGGCGTCACATGCTTTCGTCGAAGCCATGTGGTGTGCCCACGGACACACACCGCAGATGCGAGGCGTGATTCTCGGCAACTCCTCCACGGGTCGCCCGATGCAAAAACGCTCGAAGCCTCGTAGCTCCACAACTTGGAAATATGCATCGGCGACGTTTCCTGCATCGTCCAAGAATATAGTGATTTTCCCGTGCCCTTCAAGTCTCGTGATTGGCGAAATTACAACCTCCCTCATCTACTCCACCTCCTTTTTCTGCACAACTTTGTTCAGCAACGCAACAGGCAACGTGAACCGGTAAAACGTGCCGAGCGGGTCTTTTATCTGGTCGGTGATGGCAGTGAGCTGTTCCTCCGTCAGCTCAGTCTCCTCTTCCAACCCCAAGACCGAAGCAATCGCCGAGAGGACCGAGGCGCCGTGATCGCGGACAGCTGCGGTCGGTCCGTAGCAGCCACGACACGGCATGTTTGCATTTATGCAGCGGGCGCCGCAACCGCCCCTCGTCGCCGGTCCCAGACAAATGAGACCCTGCTCTAGCAGGCACTTCTCAGTATCCGGCAGGAAATCTTGCGGCCTTCGAATCTCTTTTATCCGCTTTTCCTCCCGCTTCCTTGGACACTCCTCGCACAGCGCCTTCTCCGACGCTATGACTGCACCCTTCGGCGGCAGCTCGCCCGTCTCCGCATACTTCGCTACTATATCTACCAAGTCGTTTATCCGCTCTACCGCCGGCGGACACCCCGGCACGTAGTAGTCCACGTCAACAACTCTGTCCAGCGCAAATACCTCGTCAAAAAACACCGGAAGCGTCAACTTCTTCCCATCAACCTCAAGCTCGGTCTGTGGCGTCACGCCCTCCGGGTTTTCCGTTGATACGGTCTCCTTATACGCTATGTTGAAAATCTGCTCGCGATTGGCGACATTCGCCAGCCCCGGAATGCCGCCAAAGCACGCACAGCTCCCGAAGGCGACCATCACCTTGCATTTCTGTCGCAGGAGCTTTGCGAGCTCCTCGTGCTCGCCGAGCCGCACCGCTCCGTTGAAGAGGCAAATGTCCACGCTTCCGTCCTCCAGTGTTTCAACGTCCTCGTATTTGAAGTCCATCGCCACCGGCCAGAGAACAATGTCAGCGATTGCCGCCAAGTCGAGGATGCGCTCCTCGATGTCGAGCGTCGCCACGTCGCAACCGCCGCACGTCGCTGCCCAGTAAAGCGCCAATTTCACCTTCTTACCTTCTGCCATCTCCACCACTACTCCTCTGCCTTCAGCGGACTCGGTCCTAATTCTTTCAACTTCTCAGTGAACTCCCTAATAACTTGAGCGAACTTCGCACCCTCCGCCGCGGAAATGAACTCCATACGGAGCCGCTCTGGCGAGATTCCGAGCTGCGCCAGCATCTTCCGCAGAAGCTCAATGCGCCGTTTCGCCTTGTAGTTTCCGCTCATGTAATGACAATCGCCAGGATGGCAGCCACCGACGAAAACACCATCGGCACCACGCGCGAATGCAGCAAGAATGAACTCCGGGTCGATGCGCCCGGTGCACATCACCCTTATGAGCCGGATGTTCGGCGGGTATTTCAGTCTTGACGTCCCTGCGAGGTCGGCGCCCGCATACGTGCACCAGTTGCATGCAAACCCTATTATCTTAGGCTCAAAGCTCATGCTTCTCCCCTGTTTGCGTTTAAAGCTCTAAAAATAGCCACTTTCGGAACACATTTAAATTTTCTGTTTTTATCCCGTGCGGAACTTGGTCAGATTGCTGAAAAGGGTGCGGGGGTGAAAATTGCATGAAACACCTTGCTGAGGACAATAAGCCAGTAGCGGAGCACGCCACCAGCGAATTCGCCTATCTCTCGCGGACCGATACCCGTGGGCATGCCGGCATACCCCGATAGTATCGGTAACACGAAAAACAATACCAGAAGGGCTATGAACACCACAGTCGTTATCTTCATAATGGTTAAGGATTGCACAGCTACATAAAAAACCAACGCCGAGGGTGGGATTTGAACCCACGCGCCCCAGAGGGGCATCGGCTCACCTCGGATTGGCAAGGTCCTACGAACGACGCCAGCCACTGCCAACCCGCTCAAGGCCGACGCCTTAGTCCGCTCGGCAACCTCGGCTTAAATCGAGATTATTTTATATTCCTCTTTCGTCGACGCCTCCTCTACCATCCTTATTGCGTCGGTCGGGCACTCATTAGCGCAAATCCCGCAGCCCTTACAGTAGTCATAATCTATGTTTATCTCTTTATCTATAACGACCTCCGGGCAATACACGTAGCACAGCATGCAGCGCACGCACTTGTTTTCATCACGCACGGGTTTGAACGTGCGCCAGCTGCCGGTCTTCCCAGACGCCCCTATTTTGGGGTAAGAGATAGTAACCTTTATCTCCATTGCCGAGAGCCCCCTTAGAGCATTGCTGCCATCTTGTAGGCTACTTCTGCCGCAGCGACGTTCTTCTCGTTGGGGAACATTTTCAGGATGGCACCCCGCACAGCGTCAAGGCGCACTATGCCCATCTTCGCAACCGCACCTACAATCGGGACGTTCAACACCGGGGCGCCTGCGACTTTTAGGTCGAAGTCCAAGGAAATCTTCGTGGCGTTCACCGTGTAAACTTCGTAATCCTCGAATTTGTCAGCGTCTATGTTGTTTTCGGTGTTTATCAGGAGTTTTCCGCCCGGCTTTAGCCCTTCCGTCACATCAACGGCGTCAATGACTGTGGGATCCATTACGATGACGCAGTCTGGTCTTCGTATTTGACTATACTTTCTTATCTCGTGGTCGCTGATCCTCGTGAACGAGACCGTCGGCGCACCCCTGCGCTCCGCCCCATAGAAAGAGGAAGCGGTGCTATATTTGCCCTCGAGGAACGCTGCGACAGCAAGCATCTTCGCAGCGGTCACGCCACCCTGTCCACCCCTTGAGTGGAGCCGTATTTCTATTACTCTTCTTGTCCCTGCTCTTACGGCGTCGCTCTCACTTGCGGCTTCCTTAGCACTTACACTCCATACCATGTCTCACCACCTTGCTTATCCATGAACAGTTTTTCAAGCGCCTCATGCGGGACATCTTGCCCGCCGAGACCTGCAATTATGCTTTTCACCTCCTTTATTATCCCCAAATCATACAATCTCGCCTTCACCTCCTCGGCGAGGATGCCGCCGTAGCCCGAGGAATATGCTCTATCGATTATTATGAAACGTTCAGCGGGCAGCCTCTTTACCTCCTCTGCGAACGCCTTCGGGAAAGGCCGGAGCTGTCGCAGCCGCAACACGCCTATTTTTTCACCTTTATCTCTCAGCGAATCGCACGCCACCTCCGCCTCTCTCGCTAGCGTTCCCATCGCTATCACGAGCGTCTCCGCATCTTCGCAGCGATACTTCATCACCGCACTGTATCTACGACCGGTTATTTTCTCGAACTCTCGCTCTGTCTCAGCGATCACGTCGTCCGCCGCTCTCATGCATTTGTTGTTGTCATACTGCACGAGGAAGTTGTGCTCTGGCGAGATTAGCGTGCCGAGCGTGTGCGGACGCTCAAAATTCAAAGCGTGCGGAATCCTCACAGGCGGCAAGAATTCATCATACGCAGCCTCGTCAACGAGGCGAAGCGGCTGCATCACGTGGCTCAACACGAAACCTTCAAGGTTCACCATCGTCGGCAGCATCACTCTACGGTCCTCAGCAACCCTGAAAGCCATGAGCGTCGTGTCGTAGGCTTCCTGAATGGACGCCGTATAAAACTGAATCCAGCCCGCGTCCCTGTGCGCCATTGCGTCCTTGAGCTCCGCCCAGATGTTCCAGCCGGGCGCCAGCGCGCGGTTCACGTTCGCCATGACGATGGGGAGTCTTGCGATGCTTGCCCAGAAAATCATCTCGCACATGTAAAGGAAGCCGTGTGCCGCCGTCGCCGTGAAGACACGAGCGCCCATCGACGCCGCACCGATGCACGCTGCCATCGCAGAATGCTCGCTCTCCACGTGAATATACTCCGACCTGAGTTCTCCCCTCTCCACGTATCTCGCAAGCACCTCCACAATTTCGGTTTGCGGCGTGATCGGGTATGCGGCTATCACGTTCGGCTTCGCCAGTTTCACGGCTCTCGCAACCGCTTCGTTCCCTGTGACGAACACCACTTCTTCCTGCATCTCCCTCACCACAATCTGCGGCGAGCAGTTGCCTCCTTAAGCCTTTCCAGCTCCTGATAAACGGTTTTCTGTATTCTCTCTACCTCTTCGTCAGTGATTCCATTAAAACGCCCCTGCGCCCTCAAATATTTTTCTACGGGGAGGACGTCGCCGTTCAAAACGACACGGCGGCTCGGTGCACTCAGCCTGAAGACGCCATGCTCCACCTCGTAAAGCGTCCACATCCCAGTCCTGACGGCAAGCTTTCCCATCTCTATGCCTTTACTCGTTGGAAACCTCCAGCTCACAGGACATGGCGTCAACACGTGTATGTATTTCGGACCTTCGATGGAGAGCGCCTTTTTGAACTTCTCATAAAGGTCCATGGGGTAGGAGGGACATACTGTCGCCACGTATGGAATGTCATGTGCCGCTACGATTCTCGGAACATCCTTCTTTTTTTCCCGTTTGCCGCTGGGCGTCGTAGTCGTTCTTGCGCAGAGCGGCGTCGCACCAGAGCGTTGCATGCCAGTGTTGCAATAAGCTTCGTTATCGTAACAGACGTAGAGGAAATTATGTCCCCGCTCGACGGCGCCGGAGAGCGCTTGAATGCCGATGTCCACGGTGCCACCGTCGCCTGCGAACGCTATGACGTTCACATCCCGCCGCCCGAAGCTTTTAAGTGCGGCTTCGACGCCACTGGCCATAGAGGCAGTGCACGCGAACGCCGTGTCGAGCGTCGGGACGTTGTAAGCGGTGTTCGGATAGACGCCCTCGCAGACGACCATGCAGCACGCCCCCACAAGGAGCAGCGTCTTCCTGCCCGTGGCTCTCGACGCCTTAAGTGCGTAGCGCAATGCTATCATCGCAGTGCAGCCTGCACATGCGGAGTTGCCCTTCAGCACGTATTCGTCCTCAGGCACCGCTGCCAGCCATCTTGCGCCTCTTACCTCTCTTTTTTCCGCCTTCATTCCCCCGTGCTCCTCTTTTCCCAGCACTTCGACCATAGAGACCACCACAATGTTGAGCGCGCCGCAGAACGCCGCCGCACCGCAAAAAGCCAAAAGGATGTAGGGTGCAAAAAGCAGCACGACGACGCACGGCGCACGTGCTTAAGCACGCACGCCCACACGCACTATAATAATACGCACTAATAACAATAAAAGGAGAGCAACAGCTGAGACAGCAACCCTCGAGACTTCACGGTGCCGCCTCAGACTAAAATCTTTCATGCTTTCATAACCCTATAAGCCACTATTATATAAAAGTTTCTGTCGCCGCCATGTTACTTTAAGATGTCGGTCCTTGCTAAGTCCTTCAGCCTTCCGACGCCATCTATTTCCTTTACAACCTCCACAACGGCCTTAGGCACGAGGTCTTCCCAAGATTCGCCATTTAGCATCCGCCGCCTGATTTCCGTGCCGGAATACTCACGGCGGTTAAAGAACGGCGATTTCCTGACTTCGTAGCCTTCCTCCTTGAAAAGTCTCTCCACGAGAGCATTGTTCGTGAATACGACATCCACAGGCGGTATCAGCGATTCTATGTGGGAAACCCAGACCGCATTCCTGTTCACATCTATCACCGGCACTATGTAATAATTCAAGACGCCGTCATCCCGCAGCGACTTTGAAATCATTATGTAACGCTCGCCCGCCGTGAACGGGTCGGAAAGCTCGTGGCTCTTCTGCGCCGAGCCGATAACTATTACTATCTCATCAAATTGCGATGCTATTTCTTTTATGACGAAGTGATGCCCTTTATGGTAAGGCTGGAACCTGCCTATGTAGAGCGCCCTCATCTTGAGCCCCCCCTTAAATGAGCCCCCTTAAATATTTGGAGTTAGTTAATCTTGTTACATGGAAATAATATGGCATGGGCATGCTTGCTTTGAAATAATATCGGAAGAGGGCAAGATAATAGTTACTGACCCCTTTGACGAGAGCATCGGCTACCCCCGCCTCGACGTTGCGGCGGACGTAATCCTCGTGAGCCACGAGCATTACGACCATAATAACATTACAGTGGTGCGAGGGCGTCCCGAAGTCGTCAGGGGCGTCGGCGAGCACGTGGCTAAAGGCATTAAGTTCTATGGTGTTAGGACGTATCATGATGCCGTAAAGGGCGCGCAGCGTGGTGAGAACACGGTGTTCGTGTTTGAAGTTGACGGCGTGGCACTTTGCCATCTCGGCGACCTTGGGCATGTTCTTGAGGAGGAGCATCTAAACGAAATAAGAGCCGCAGCTGCTGGCATAGACGTTTTGTTCGTTCCTGTGGGCGGCACGTTCACGATTGACGCCGACGACGCCGATAAGGTTGTTTCGCAATTTTCGCCTAAGATCGTAATTCCGATGCACTTCAAGACGCCGCCCTTGAAGCTTCCGGTCAGCGGTGTGGAGCCTTTCCTTAAAAGTAAGAAGGTGAGAAGGGAGAAGATGCTAAAAGTAACAAAGGAAACGCTGCCGGCGGAAATGGAAGTCGTCGTCTTGGATTGGCAGCATTAGACTGAGCAAATGAACAACAGTTGAGAACAGCAACTTATGATGGCAGAGCTGTAAGTATGGCGCTATTCTGTTAAGTGCCGATATAATGGACACAGGCAGCGATTAAAAGTCAAAACTTGTTCTAAGTATTTTCTTTTAATCCCTACTTGCCTAAAAAATAAGAGTAGAAAAGATTTTTTAGAGTTAAAAGTCCATTCCCCTTCTAATTACTAGTAACGCAACGCCAAACACTATCATTACTGCTGGCAACGCTACTGTTGGAAATTCCGGCGCAGGTGCTATGGGTTTCAGTGCGTATGACGTGTAGGTCGTATCATCTGACCACAATAAAGGCTTGAGAACAACGCCATCTGACTGCACACCAGTTGGAGCCTTGCCAACACTACTTAGTCCTATTGTTAAATCTTTGGGTATATCCACAATTCCCGATCAATCCGTCTCTCATAACAACAAAAATGTTGAAAGCATTAGTCTTCCCTTTCAAGAATGAAGACCATAGCGTTATTAAGCATGCCCCCTTCGCAGTGCATGAGGCCAATTTCTGCGCCGGCGATTTGATTCGGGGCTTCGCCCCGTAGCTGCTTTATTATGGAGATCGTCTCGTAAAATGGTGTCGCCATCGCAGGATGTCCCCGTGAGAGGAGCCCGCCGTCCGTATTTATTGGAATTCTGCCGCCGACCTCAGTCTCGCCCTCTTCGATGGCTTTTACCATCTCGCCTTTCTCAAAGAAACCTAAATCTTCGGGCACCATCAGTTCTTGCGGGCTGAACGGCGCGTAAACCTCAGCGACGTCCACGTCCTTTGGTTCGAGCTTCGCAGCCTCGAACGCCCTGCGAGCCGCCAAAATATTTGCTTCAAAGCTCGTGATGGACTTACAGCGGTCAGTCGGCACGAAGGCGGAGTTGTCGTGATGCTCGCCTATGCCTTTAATGTAAATTGGCGTGTCGGTGTATTTGCGAGCGTCTTCCGCAGCGCAAAGCACGACGGCGGCGGCGCCGTCCCTTGCTGCTGAGGCGTCTAAAAGCTTTATCGGCGAGCTTAGCATCGGAGATTTCAAAACGTCATCCACTGTTATTTTCTCCCTAAAATATGCAAGGGGATTTTTCGTTGCGGCATTACGGTCTCTGACTGCCGCGAGCGCAAAATGCTCCTCCGTCGCCCCGAACTCGTGCATGTAGCGGCGGGCAGAACAAGCATATGCCCAGATAACGCCACCCCGCGCATAAACCCGTGTTAGCGGTTCGAACATATCCAGAAAGTCCTGACGCTTGAAGATGCCAAGGCTGTGCTCGCGGACGGCGCCGAAGCACACCGCCACTTTCACATTTCGCAGCATGATTTCGTTCGCTGCGTATTTCAGCGTGAGCCCGGCAGCGACGCCCCCGCAGCCTATCTCCGCCATGGACTTCGGCGAAATCCGTATGTACTCGGCGAGCACCGAGAGGTGCAAACCGAGCGTCGTTATGTAGTTCGGCGTTGCGTAAAGCCCTTCAATTTCGTCCTTCGACACGCTCGCATCCTCAAGTGCCAGCCTGATGACCTCGAGCGCAAGCTCGTTCTCGGGACTCTTTGGATATTTCCCAATGCTCAGCGCCCCGCACCCGATAATTGCAACTTTGTTCATCAACTAACCTTCTTACCTCCCATTTTAATCTTCCATTTTGAAACCAAGCAGATTCTTAAACTCACACACTAACTTTTTGGCATGATAAAGGCGGCAGTCATCGGAGCATCTGGCTACATCGGCATGGAGCTTGTCCGCCTCCTGCTTATGCATCCCGACGCCGAGCTCGTGGCGGTGACCTCAAGACGCTTTAAAGGTTTGCGGGTCGGCGACGTGCTCCCACACCTCCAAGGCTTCACTGACCTCAAATTCGAGGACGTGGACGCCGTCGAGCTTTCAAAGCGGGCAGACATCGTTTTCACGGCAGTGCCGCACGGCGCCGCAATGAGCTATGTGCCGAAAATCTTGGAAAACGCAAGCGTCGTGGACTTGAGCGCGGATTATAGGCTTAACCCGCAGGAATACGAAAAAATTTACAAAAAGAAGCACGAAGACCCGAGAATTGCGGTTTATGGGCTTACGGAGCTTCACACTGCCGAGATAAAAGATGCAAGGCTCGTTGCAAACCCCGGCTGTTACCCAACGGGCGCCGTCCTTGCGGTAGCGCCGCTCGTTGCGGAGGGCATCGTCGCTCATGCGGTCTTCGATGCGAAGTCAGGAATCTCCGGGGGTGGTGCCGAGCCCTCGGAACGCTCGCATTTCCCCAATCTCGCTGAGAACATCATTCCCTACAACGTAACTAAACACAGGCACGTCGCCGAGATAAAAATGGAGCTGGCACGTCTCGCCTCCGCCTCGTCTTCCGCTTCCGCAACGCTGAAAGTAAGCTTCACGCCGCACGTCATCCCGTGCATTCGTGGTATTCTGACGACGGCGCACGTCCTCCTGCGTGACGGCGTGAGCGTGCCCACGCCAGAGCAGCTTAATAGCCTCTATGAACGCTTTTATGAGGGGAAGCCATTCATAAGGATTTTCGGTGAGAGAATGCCGTCATTAAGCTACGTTCGTGGCACGAACTTCTGCGACATCGGCTTCTGGGTAGACGAGGATGCAATGCGCATTGTTGTGGTTTCAGCTATTGATAACCTCGTAAAGGGCGGCGCCGGGCAGGCAGTTCAAAACATGAACTTGATGTTCGGGCTTGTCGAAACCACGGGGCTGCACACGCCAAGCTTGACACCATGATGTCACTGAGAGCTGCGAGCGAAAACAACACATTTAAAGCCAAATTATTAAACATGACATTTTGGGTGCGAGCATGGAATTGAAAGATGTCCAGGCAATAGATACGATGTGTAGAGCTTACTACTGCGACCCTGAGATTGCGAAAGAGGTGTTTCGGCATTATGAATTTCAGATAATGGGGATAACGACTTTCGGCGGCGTAATGCGAAAGCTCGGCATAAAAGAGCCGAGCGAGCTTTGGAGAGTCCTCGCAGACCTCGGTAAGGGCTCTGTCGAGGCTATGCTACAGGAAATGGACGAGATAGGTGTGGAATACGTCTTCATGGACCAGATGATAATTTGGTCGGTGCGGGAGCATACTGAGATGTGCCACATACCGCTGGAGCAGCTCGTCAAGCTCTGCGACGCGGCTGACGGTAGAATAATCGGTGGGGCAGGCTACAACCCGTTCAGGATAAAGGAGAGCCTCAAAGAGGTGGAAACTGCAGTTCGCGACTACGGCTTCAAGTATGTGTGGTTCCACCCGATAAGCTTCGGGCTTAGACCGAATGACAAGAAGTGCTATCCGCTGTATGCCAAATGTCTCGAGCTCGAAATACCGGTATGCATGCAAGTGGGGCATTCCGCAGAGCCACTGCCAAGCGAGCCCGGACACCCAATGTATGTGGACGAGGTTGCAATTGATTTTCCGGACTTGGAAATAGTGTTGACGCACACGGGCTGGCCGTGGGTGGACGAGTGGATTTCGATGCTCTGGCGGCATCCGCATGTTTACGGGAACATCGGCGCCTACTACCCGAGCGACGTGGCAAGGCGGATGCCGCAAATCATTGATTTCATGGACCGTCGCGGGCGTGATAAAGTGCTTTGGGCGACGAACGGCTTCGGGCTGACACGCTGTAAGAAGGAATTCTTGGAGCTGCCGCTTAAGGACGAAACGAAAAGGAGAGTTTTGAGAGAGAATGCAATCAAAGTGTTTGGGCTTTGATGAGGCGGTTCAGACTCGTGCTAAGAGCGGAACGTGGCAAGTGCGTGGAGACTGTCGCAAAACATGAATACTGGCGGGCAGTTGACGAGTATATGCGGCTTGAGGGGGCAGCGGAGGAGCTTGAACTGAAAATAGAATTACTACGCAAGTTTTTAGAGGAGATGGACATCCGCAGATATAGGGCGGAGCTTGAAGAGCTTCAAGCTAAGGGCGAAGATGCTTTCTTGATGCTTGAATTAGATGAGAACGGTAGGGCTCATGCACGGATTGAAACGCGATAGAATTAAGTGAGGGGTGGAGTTAAGTTGAGTTAAAGTGGAGGGGTGAAATGAGAATTTGCGTGCCGACGCTCGGAGAAAAGGGGCTTGAGAGCGAAGTATTCTGGAACTTCGGACTTTCGCCAACGTTCACGCTCGTCGAGCTTGAGAGCGGCAGTGTCTGCATCATTCAAGGCTTCAAAGATGGTTGTGACGGCAGCAGAATAACCTCCGAAATCATAATGAACAGCGACGTCGGTGCGGTCGTCTGTAACGGCATAAGTGCGTTCGCCGCCGAACGCCTCATGAGGTTTGGAATTTCCGTTTACGTTGGCGCAAAAGGCAAAGTCAAAGAGGCGGTGGAGGCATTCAAGGCAGGGCGGCTGCTGAAACTTGAAAAGGCGGAATGCGTACACGCAGGTGTTCACGACGAATGCGCAGAACACGACACTTGCGCAGAGCACGACGAACGGTAGCTTGTTTGAGAGATGATGCTTAAAATAACGACACTTTGCGACAATATCGCCGCAGTTCGCGAGGGCATACTCGCAGAGCATGGCTTTTCCGCTCTTATCGAGACTGAAGACGTTAGGATTCTCTTCGATACCGGCCAAAGCATTTCGGTCGTCAATAATGCAGACGTTTTAGGCGTCTCTTTGGACGTTGACGCCATCGTGCTGAGTCATGGGCACTACGACCACACTGGCGGGCTTCTTTACGTGTTGCGGCGTCTCAGCAGGGGCGGTATAAGAAAGACAAGGGTCATAGCGCACCCCGACATCTTTCAGAAGAAATACGTGGTGCGGGACGGTAAGGAGCGGTATGTCGGCATCCCTTACGCTAAGGATAAACTTGAGAGCTTTGGAGCACGCTTCGAGCTTCAAGAGAAGGCGTTACGGCTGTCGTCGAACGTCATGACCACAGGCGAGGTGAAAAGGGTGGTGAGCTTTGAGAAGGGGGATAAAAGCCTTTACGTGCGGGATTCAGGCTTGAAGCAGGATGAGGTGCGAGACGACCAAGCTTTGGTGATAGACCTTGATGAGAGGGGTTTGTTTGTGGTGCTGGGCTGTGCGCACGCAGGCATGATAAACACTCTGGAACACGCCCTTGAGCTTACTGGCGCCTCCAAGATTTACGGCGTCGTTGGCGGCACGCATCTCCTCGGCGCAAGCGAGCGCAGGATAAACGAGACGCTAAGATGGTTGAAGCGGCACGCCGTTTCGCTGGTCGGCGTCTCGCACTGCACGAGCATGCGTGTCGCCCTGAAGTTCGCAGAGGCGCTTAAAGAAAAATTTCTCTTCAATGCTGCCGGCACGGTGCTGTCCGTTGAGTAACTCCCGTTCTGCCTATCCGTTGAGAGCGTGTAGGGTGTTAATTTCGTAACGGGTGGGCTCCCCTCCTCCCATCTTCATCGGCTGGCTTTCGGGGGAGCGGGAACGGAACTCCCCACATCTTCAAGGCTCTTGAGCGGATATTCCAGCTCCGACAACATCACGGTCGGCTGCAAACCCACATTTTCGCATTTTAAGACC
>NZ_JBMXYC010000008.1:0-11372 GCF_053996935.1 Candidatus Alkanophaga liquidiphilum | reverse complement strand
CATTTGACAACTATATGGAACTAAAATTCTTCTTGGAAGACTTATTCAACTGTAAAGTTGATCTTGTGATTCTGGAATCTATAAAACCAGATTTAAAACCCCATATATTGAGGGATGTGAAATATGCAACGGGAGTATAAAGTGTATTTGAGGGATATACTCGAAGCGATAGGTAAAATTGAGAGATATACAGAAAATATGAATTTCGAGGATTTTTCAAACAACGAATTAATTCAAGATGGTGTGATAAGAAATCTTGAAATAATAGGAGAAGCTGTAAAAAATCTACCTGATGATATTAAGAAAGATTATCCAGAAGTAGAGTGGAGAAAAATAGCTGGTCTGAGGGATATTCTTATTCATGCATATTTTGGTGTGGACTTGGAGGTTATATGGGATATAGTGAAAAATAAAGTTCCAGAGCTAAAGGAAATGGTGAAAAAGATTCTCTCAAACCTATGATTTGGTGAACAAGAATGACGAGGTACTACATAAGCGACAACAAGCACTCTGCGGTGCTTCGCACCTTGCCCTCCAAGTCACTTAACAGGCGGATATGTGGCTCCGCCTTCAGCTACGCCCAAATTTCGCCTTACGGCGAAACTTCACATATCTCCGGAAAGTTGGACTCATAGGAAGAGCCAAAGGGCACTTGGATGGTGTATTCAAGATGACGGTTCGCAGAGTTTCGAGAAGCTGTTTATCGTGCGTAGAGGATTTAACGGGGTCTTATGCTTGATTCAGAGCCATCCAATACGAGTTGCTGGATTGCATCCCTGTAGAGAGAAATAGACGCACATGAGACTTCGTAGCTCAATTGCTGCTTTTCGTGGCGAACGCGCGCAGCGTCTCCCATCCGACATCGAACACCGCTTCCTTTCTTCTCCCGCCACGCCGTACCGTGCCAATACGCTTGTGCAGACGCCGCACAACACCATCCACTCTTACCGCTTCCACCGGATATCCGACGCAGCCTACGCTTTCACGGTTATTCAAGCGGTGCTTTTGGGCGGGTAAGGCGGGAAGGTTTCCATTTCGAACTCAATTTCGTTAACTCTCTCCCACGTCTGCTCGTCGAGCACCACGAGCTTCGTATCGGCAATCACGTAAAGGTGGTCGTCAATGTAAAGTGCCCTCCTGACGCCTTCGACGTTTACTCTTTTCACCAGTTCAAGTCCGTCCTCGTAAGAGAAAACGTAGCCGCCGTCGCCACATGGCAGGAAAAATATACCGTGCTTCTCATCAAGCAGGAAAGCGTGGTGCGTCGCCAGCACGTCCGACCAATACTCATCCAGCACGAACTTATCGAGTTCCACGGGCATTTCAAGTGAAGAGACGTCGAAGAGTGAAATCTTGACCTTCCAGTCCTCCTTCCCGATGCCCAAGATCAAATCCTCGGTTATCGGATGCAGATACGAGGAGTAGCCGGGAATCTTTAGCTCGCCGCAGAGCTTCGGCGCCGCAGGGTCTGAGAGGTCGATGACGAAGAACGGGTCAGTTTCTTTGAAGGTAACGACGTAGCCCTTGTCGCCGAGGAAGCGGACCGCATAAATCCGCTCTGAGACTCCTAAGCCTTCAAGTGAGCCGACGACCTTTAGCTCGTCGTCTAAGACGTAAACGTCGTTTGCGGTCTCCCAGCTTCGTGGCGTCAAGCCCCACCAGCCGCCAACCGTCGTCGCAATCCGCAGGTAGCCATCGTATTCGTCGAGCGAAAATTGGTTTAAAGGACGACCCGGAACTTCGCCTCTCGCCACAATCTCAAAATCTTTAAGCTCTATTTTCACAACCCCCGTCGTCTCGAAGTCTCGCATACGCTCGGCGAAATACTCCTCCGCCCGCCTGCTAATTTCGCCCTCAAGCCCTTTTAAATCCTCGGAAATCTCTTCCAACTCTTTTAAGCTCGTAACACTGCTCACTTCTGCCTTGCTTGTAAGGTCTTCAAGTTTCTCCAAAACGTCCTTCGGGAGAATGTCGCTGCACGCCTCCCTGAGGAACTTAGAATAAGTCTTAATGACGGGTTGCGGGTAGGAGTAAGTGATGTAGAGAGCGTTTTTCGACATGTAAATGACGGACGTGCTGGAACTTCCGACAAAAGAGACGCTTTTCTCAACTTCGCCGCTTTGGGGATTCAGAACTGCTGCCGTATAAACGACGTCCACTGGCACTATCTCTACCGGGTGGTAAATCTCAGATGCTGGAACTACAAGCGGCTCCTCTCCGAAGCGCGTGGCGATGCCACGCACCGCCAGCGGATATATCGGTGCTGGCTTCTCCCTGTTAAGCCAGTTCCTCGTAACGATGTAGATCCTGCCGCCGTAGAGACGGGCAGCAGCAAGCGTGCCGTTAAGTTCCACGTCCCACCTTTCTTCAGGCGCCTCTGGGCGTGAAACGTCGAACCCGTAAATCTTGTTGCCAGTAAAGAGCACCAGCATCCCGTCCTTTAAAAGCAATTCCCCGCCTTTTTCCAGCCCCACCCCCACTGACAAGTTGGAAGGCGGAAACGCATTTATTACCCTCGTTACGCCATTCGACGAGAAAAAAATGCGGCGCCCATCAGTTTTTACAATGTCGGGCTCATCGATGCCTTTTACTTGAACTGTTGTCTCCGAAAACCTAGAAGGCTCGCCAGCCTGCTCTGCGGCTTTGGGTGGCGGCGCAGGCTCAGGAAGTATTCCTACCTCCTCCCGAACGCCGCCAAAAAAGCCACGCATGTAACCGCAGGACAACATCAAGCTTTCCGCCTTTTCAAGGTAAGTGGCGAACTCCTCCGCCGATGAGAACTTTTCTATTCCTTCAACCGCTGTCGCCTCTCGAACACCGCCATGCAGCCAGACCGCAGCGAGCAGCACCGCAACGCAAACGTAAACCCCAACCACCAACGCAACAAGCTCTTTCATCACTCAAAACTACGTTTAGCTCACGATAAGATTTTCGATGACTACGAGCGGCGTCGTAGTTATGCGGCCGCTGAAGGCACCGGGCACAAGCGAAACAGACACTTTTTTAAAGCATCGCAAACTAAGCTCTTAAATCCAAAGGGGCGGCTGCGATGGCGAAACCGGACCTTGACGAGTTGTTGGAGATAGCGAACGAGGTGGGCAGTGCCGTAAGAGCGTATTTCGCAGAGAACGAAGATTACGGTGAGATAATTTCGAAGCGGGAAAAAGACGTTACTCGTAAGATAGATATGTTTGCGGAACGTGCTTTAGAGAAATCATTGGAGCATCACGGCTTGTGCGCCCGTATCATATCAGAAGAACTCGGTGACCACGTCTTCCCGAAGGGCGGGACACCGTCGTTCACGCTAATCTTCGACCCTATTGACGGCTCGACAAACGCAACGGTTGGTATTCCGTTTTTTTGCTCCGCTCTCGCATACTCGCCGAAGACCGCCGCCGTCCGCTTCAGCGATGTCCAAGCTGGCATCGTCTCCACGATTTTCGGACGCACGTATTATGCGGAGCGTGGCGGCGGCGCCTACGTTGACGGCAAGAAAATGCCAAGAAAGACCGTGGGAAAGGAAAAGCCTCTGTTCTCAATTTATGTTTATGGAAAGAGTGTGCCGCCAAAGCTCCTGCAACTCATGCGGCAGGGCGTCGTGATTCGGGCGCTCGGGAGCATCGCAATTGAACTCTGCTTCGTCGCTGAGGGCGCCATCGATGCTATCATCGACATAAGGGGCATGCTCAATGGTTACGACGTTGCCGCTTCCATCCGCATCCTCGAAGAAGCGGGCGGCATCGTAACCTCACCCAACGGTAAACGCCTCGAGGGCGAGGTCAAAAACGTCTTCGACGTCCCAATCATCGCCGCCTTAGACCCTAAAAACCACAAAATGATTCTTGAGATGCTCAGGTAGTCGGCGGCTCCTTTGGAGTTTCATTCGAACTTTCCTCTACCCCGTTAAGCCGATACAAAAATAAAATGGACTCCTGGCTGGGCCTGGAGTAGAGGCACCATTAAGAACACACGACTTCGAACGGGTAATATCCCTCACCAGCACGCCGTCGTGGAGGACGACGAAGTAATCGGTGCCCTCCGTGACGCCAAGACGACACAGCGACACGGCCACGCACTCCCGCCGGTGTATCCAGCGGCGCCGTAGAGCGGTGTGAAGTTGAAATGATAGCGTGCCAGCCGTATCGGTGATTTGCCGTCGCCGCAGAACCAGTAAACAATTATGAAATCGAGCGTGTGCGCCGCCCTGTCCGACTCGTAGTTCAATATATATATCCCTCGCCCTCTCGACCCACGAGGGCGCTCGCATAGACCATCGTCACGGCGATGCCGTAGTGCCCGTCAGAAACATAGCATAGAGGTTGGAGTAGAGGCTGCTTCACGCCGGACGCTGCTTCCCGTTTACGTCAGTCGCAAACGCCAAACATGCCTCCCTTTCACAATCACCTGCCCCCGTTTTAAGCCGCAAGCACGACAAACCGCCCTCAACGAACGCAGGACCCTCAACACGCACAAAAGCCGCACTCACAGCCAAAACATCATATACTCAACCCCCGCCAAATAAAGAGCAGCATGCTGGCTAAGGTTTAAAACCTCACAGACGCTCTTACAAGCTCGTAAGCGTCCTTTGCAGGCTCTGTTGCATCCAATAATAAATATGCCGCATACCTGTTCATGTAGGGCATGCCCTTCCTCGAAAATACCGTTAAGACCTTTCCATGCTGTCGCACTTCGACGCCGCCGTCGCAAGGCTCGTGACTCCTTATCAGTGTTCGCACGCCGAGCACGCTCAGCGCACGCTCGGTAACGTCCTCCCCAAAAAGTTGTCCGGCACCCCGGAACGACGGCATGCTCCCTTGTCCCTCTGCAGGGTCGCTCCAGAGAATTTCTTCGAAGTTCGGGCGTTGTGGGTGCATTTCATGCGCGAAGGCAATGTCCTCTTTCGAGGCGACGTGCGTCGGCACGCCGCCATGCACGAACAAGTAGCGACGCTTCACCATCGCAGAGAAGGGCAACAACTCCCAAAACGCTCTCACTTTCTCGTAAAGGCGCACGCCCTCGCCGCCATACTTCCGTCTGAAAAAGAGGGGAAGGTCGTGCGGCACCGCTTGCAGGTCGGGCGGACCCTCGTGGTTGCCCCTTAGCAAAATAACGGCGTCGCCGAAACGTCTTTTCAACTCCAAAATCACGAGATAGACCTCCACGCTCTCGTCGCCCCTGTCGCCGTAGTCACCCAGAAACAATATTTTGTCAGCCCCCCTCACACCGTTTAAGATGAAAAGTAGGCTTCTGAGGTCGCCGTGAATGTCGCCGACGACCGCAAGCTTCCCTGAAGCCGCAAGCTCCACAAGCCCGCTCCCGCCCCGCCGCTCTCCCTCAGCCTTCAAAACTTCGGAAACTTCATCCACCAGCCTCGAAAATTCAGCGGACGACGCCCCCCTCACTTTGCTCTTTAACTCCTCGCAGTCCACACTAAGCATGCTCTTTCATACTGCTCAAAGCGTTAAGAACGTTGGCGCTTGAGTGTCTCGGACGCCGACTTACTTCCGCCCGCGTGTTGAGCGCTGCAACAAAATCTTTATATTATGTTGAAATAATTACAGTCTTAGTATTAAAACAAATAGGTGATGATGTGAGTGTTGCGGCGAGTGGGGGGCGTGAAGAGGCTCATCGAAGAGGCGAGAGCGAGATGACCAGAGACGTCATGCACAAGGTTTGAGAAACAACAGCCACTTTGCGACTTTGGTCGTAAAGGTGTTTGCTGCGTCCTATACTCTGAGGACCCCTGCAGACTCTCTGAAAAAGCGCCTCTGGGCGTCTGCGGGCTAAACGCTGACCAAGTCGTCGCAAGAACTTTCTGAGGGGAGTGGCAGCGGGCTCGCCTGCTATGTCCACATCTGCGAGAACGCGGCGAGAACGCTCGCACACGCAGGTGTGAAGAATGTAAAAGCTCTGAAGGACGTTTGTGATGCCGTAGGAGTCGAAACGGATGCGAACAAGCTCGTGGGGTTCGTCCTTGCCGATGTTTATAGAAAAAGATGGGAGCCGAGCGAGATTGGGCTGAGGCTCGCTCCGAAGAAACGGCTCGCAGTCTACGAGAAGCTTGGAATAGTCCCCGGTGGAGCGATGGTTGAAATTGTGGACGCCCTCGTAAAATGCTCCTTCATGCCTTGAGGCTCGGTCTGACCATGGGGTCCGTCGCCTTCGCATGAGCGTCTGGATGAACGACGTTCTGCTCGGAACGCCGAGTCTTGCGACGCTCGAAAGTGGCGTCGGCGCCATCAATCCAAACGCAGTCAACACATGACCACCAGGCGCCAGAGGGCATTGCAACACGCCGAAAAAATGAAACAGATAGCCCTTGACGACGTCACCTACATCGAGGGCGCCGAGCACATCAGCCGGTCGCCTAAGCGTGCGGGAGAAGTCGCCAAGAGAGTTGTAGAGCTTGCCATCGGAGCTTTCAAAGAGAGGAAAAGAAGGGAGCGGAAAGAAGGCATGAAGAGGGCTACCGTTGACTATTTGACTGAGTAGCTTTTGAGGCGTGACGTCCTCGTCTGGACTGCTGGATACACCGCTTTCGCCCTTCAGGGGTTTGGTTCATGAATGAACAGGGATTAGAATTCGCGGGAGAGGGTCTCAGGGAGGTCTGCGAGGCTCTCAAGCCCCCGTTGGTCTGGGACTTTGACATCTGCACGTGTATTGGGATAATTGTAACCGTCGCAGAGGTTCTAGCAGAAAAGCTCGGCGTCGACCTCCCATAGCTGCCAGTCGTAGCTTCTGCGCCGCAGTGGCTTGAGGAACGGGCGCTCGGCGATTGCTGCCTCACTTTCGACTGTGGTTTCTTCCCACACGTCTGCCCCGACCCGTTCGTCAGCGGCTCCGGACTCGTCGCGAAGCTTCTGACTAAGACGCTGCCGACCGGCGGGAGACCCCTCGTGGAGAGAGCCCCACAAACGCTGCGGAAATCATGAAAAGACACATTATTAAAAAGAGAGTGGAGATTGAGCGGATGGATTGATGCCGGCGGACATTCACACCTTAGCCTTTATGAAAAGAAGTGGGTCGTCTTCGCTGAGTTCCTTCTCAGTGATTACTGTTAGTGGTGGACGCTCTTCGACGTTCATGCCTGGGAGGTATTCGAACGTCTGCTGAAGCTCTTTGTTGATCGCTTGGTATAATCGGGAAAGTGGAATCTCCGCAGGGCACACATCCTGACATTGCCCGCAGTTCACGCAGGAGTCTGCGACGTGCGCCAGCCTTATTAGCGGAAATGTTTTTTCCGGTGGGATTTTACCGCCATGAATGAAGCCCCGCCACGCTTCAAGATAACACTCCTTGCAGTAGCAAATCGGACATGCATCTCGACAGCCGAAGCACTTAATGCAACGGTCGAAGTAATTGAACCAATACCTTCGGCGCTCTTCTAAGCTCATCCCCTCCATCTCGCCAAAATAGCGCTCTTGCCACTCCTTCGAGCGCTCTAACGCATCTCGCTCCTTCTTCTCCCTCTCTTCAATAGCCTCCTTACTCGCAGTTTCTACCCTTATAACGCCAGCTTCCACTGCCTTCTTTAAAAACTCTCCTCCCTTTTCCGAGCAGACTTCCACAAACGTCGCCTTCCTACCTTCCGGCACGCCCCACTTTCCGCAAGCCAAATCCGCCATCCTTGGGATGCTTACTTCGCACCGCCGGCAGTTCTCACGCCGCCCGTAACCTCGCTCTTCAAGTTCCTTCAAGTCCCTCTCCCTCGTGCTTCCGTCATTAAGCGTGATGATGAGCTTCCCGTCGTCAATGTCCTCACGCACAACATCCTCAGGATCGACCCCAAACTCATCTTCAAACATTTTCTTCGCAATTCCCGGAGCAAATGTGCCCGTGCAGTTCATCCCGACCATAATGACATTCGCAAGGTTTATCTGCTCCCTTTTCGCCAACTCTATCATCGCACGAGCGTCACAAGGCTTGCAAACGACAGCAAGACGCATGCTTTTCGCTCCGTCAAGGTATTCCTTGACGCATCTCGCAATGTTCACCGGGGCGCAATGAAGGACACCTGCACACTCCAAAGTCTCCTCAGGTGTGGTGACGAGGGTTAAAACGCCGTCATACCGATTACCATCCCTCTTCTTCACTGCAAGGACCGCGTCCACAATCCCATTTTCGAGAGCGAACTTGAGCAACGCCGTCACCACGCCACCGTATTCCCCACTTCCTCTTATCCTCTCGTCAGAGGCTTCAGCCAAATACATCTCACTCATCATCCTCACCCTCTCCTCTCAATCCTGACCGCAGAATACTTAAATTCGGGCATTCTCGAAGGTGGCTCCGCGATAGGTCCTGTGAGGGCATTAGCAGGGGTCTCTGAAAAGTGCCACGGGATGAATACGACGCCCCTCTTTATGTTTCCGGTAACCCTCGCAGGCACTCTTATCTCACCGCGCCTCGATTTCACCACGACTACCTCCCCGTCATCGATCCCGAGCGCCTTCGCATCCTCGACGTTGATTTCAACCCATGCCGACGGCATCTCTGTGTTAAGCTTTGGCGTCCTTCTCGTCATCGTCCCGGTGTGGTAATGAAACAGGACTCTCCCGGTCAGAAGCGCAAACGGGTATTCCTCGTCCACCGGCTCCGCCGGTCCTTTGTATTCGACGACGAAAAAATGCCCAAGACCATCGGGCGTCCTAAATTTGCCATCTGCGAACATCGTGTCTGTTCCTGGGTGGCCTTCCGACGGGCAGGGCCATTGAATACCTCCTGCCCTCTCCAGCCGTTTGTAAGTAATGCCTGCGTATGCCGGGACCACCCTTCTTATCTCCTCGAACACCTCTTCAGCGGAACGGAAGTTAAACTTCTCGCCCATTTCCATCTTCGCCGCAAGCTCGCAGACGATCTGCCAATCCGGCATCGCTTCCCCCGGCGGCTCCACCACCTTCCGCATGAGCTGGACCCGTCTGTCAACTTCGGTCACCGTTCCCACCTTCTCGCTCCATGCTGCAGCAGGAAGGACGACGTCGGCAAGCTTCGCAGTCTCGGTCATGAAAATGTCCTGAACGACCACAAACTCCTTCTCCTCAAGCCTCTTCTTCACGTTGTTCGTGTTGGGAGCAGAAACCATGGGATTCGTTCCCTGAATGTAAAGGATGCGACATTTCTCAATCATTTCCATGTAAGTCAGACCGGGCTGTGTTGGTAAGCTCTCAACGCCCCAGAGCTCTCCGAACTTCTTCGCAGCGTCCTCGCCCACACGCACGAAGCCCGGATAGAAGACATTAACGACGCCCATGTCACCGGAGCCTTCGCCGTTTATGTGTCCTCTAAGTGGGTTTACGCCAGTTCCGGGCTTTCCAAAGTTCCCAGTGAGCATTGCGAGGTCCGCTAGCGCTCTGATGTTCCCTATGCCTTCGACATGCTGGCATATCCCTGCGTTGTAAATGATGCAACCACGCTCAGCCTTTGCATACGTCACTGCCGCCTCCCTTATTAGCGCTCTGGGAACACCTGTTATCCTCTCTATTTCGCCCATGTCGAGCTTCGAGAGGTATTTACTTAGTTCTTCGAAGCCCACCGTCCTTTTCTCTACGAACTCCTTGTTCTCCAGCCCTTCCTCCAGAATTACCTTCATCATGCCGTTTATCAGCGCTATGTCCGTCGCCGGATTTATCTGAAGGTGGAAGTCTGCGAGGTCTCTTGCAGTTATAGTTTTCCTCGGATCGATGACAATGACTTTCGCTCCTCGCTCCCTCGCCCGCATCACCCTTCTGGCGAGGAGTGGGAAGTTCTCCTTGAGATTCGAACCTGCGAGGATGATGCAATCTGCCTTTTCAATGCTTATCGTCGAAGTTTCCATCACGCCCGTGCCAACCGTTGAAATCAAAGCGGGAACCGTGGTGGAATGGCAGAACCTCGAAGGCGTGTCTACATTGTTTGTCTTCACGACGCACCTCGCAAACTTCTGCATTACATATAAATCCTCATTGGTGAGCTTGCAAGAGCTCACAAAGCCAACTTCTTCAGATTTCGCCTTTTTCAGCCTCTCCGCAATTAACTCTAAAGCTTCGTCCCACGTCGCTTCTCCGAATTCGCCGTTTTCTCTTATTAAAGGCCTCTCCAGACGCTCCTTGCCGTAAAGGAACTCATGAGCGCTCCGCCCCTTTGGGCAGTTCTTACCCTCGTTCACCGGGTGCTCCTTCCATGGCTCTACACCCACAATCCTGCCGTCCTTAACAACGAGGTATATCCCACACCCCGTCGCACAATAAGGGCAGCTTGTCGGCACGTATTCGACTTTCATCTTGATCCCCTCAACGGATTAGGACCTAGCTCTCTTATCTGCTCGACGAAGTCCCTCACGGTTTCCACGAACTTTCCGCCCTCTGATGCGGAAATCCACTCGAGCCGCAGCCTCTCTGGCTCTATCCCCACATACTTAAGGAGCTTTTTCAGCATCGTCGCCCGACGCCTCGCAAGGGCATTCCCTCTAAGATAATGGCAATCGCCAATGTGGCACCCACCGACAAGCACGCCGTCAGCACCGCTCGTGAACGCCTTTAAGACGAACACTGGGTCGACACGTCCCGTGCACATCACCCTTATGATCCTGACGTTCTCCGGGTATTTCAAGCGGGAGACGCCTGCGAGGTCTGCACCTGCGTAGGCGCACCAGTTGCATGTGAACGCAATGATCTTAGGCTCAAATCTCTCGCTCATCTCCCCCACCCGCAGACCGGACATATCTCCCATAGCACCGTCTTGAAGCATGGCGTCCCATGCCCCAACGCCCACTTGTGGACACGTCCGCCCCATGCCAGCGCACGCTCAAGCCGGAACGCATCTCTAAACGCTACGGCACGCCCAGAAAACGCCTCAAGCAGCAAATAAGATGAGGCGCTTTCATACTCAAATCTCCCTCTTGCAACATCCTTCGCCCTCATCTCCTCTCACCTTCGCTTAAGTATGCCGCTATGATGCCCGGTTACGTCTTACGGCGTTAAGCTCGGCGGCAGTTGTAGTAGCAAGCCGAGGGCGGGATGAGCACCGTCGTCCCGACTATATAAGCACACTGACGCACGTTGCACCCCCCCTCCCCACACGTCGGCACATCTTCCGCACCACGTGCACCACTTCTCATCACAGCAATTCTCACCATGTGGAAATAGCCACCTTTTGAAAATATCCTGCAAACTGAGCGCATCTGGAACACGGTGCTTCATACCACGCCACCACGACCGCTACTCAACTCGCACCTTACAACCTTAAACACATTTAACTTGCCACCCCAGCATTTAATTAAATTTTCGGAAAAATGCTTAATGAACGTAAAGTGGGTGGGAGAATGGACGAGCTGGACAAGAAAATATTAAGGGTGCTCCAAAGGGATGCGAGGCTCTCGTTCACGAAAATCGCAGAAG
>NZ_JBMXYC010000007.1:0-47355 GCF_053996935.1 Candidatus Alkanophaga liquidiphilum | reverse complement strand
CTTGCTTTAGCAATTTTGCATAGTTTGTAGCTACAGCGATTCTAATACCTCTGATTTCTACGAATTTATCAATTAAATCGTAAACTTCTTTTTTCAATATCGGTTTTATTTCTACTCTTTTTATATCTTCATAGGTGTTTTCTTTGAGATTATTATTAATCAGCCATACTAATTTAGAGTGCACCCATCTTACACCATAGTAATTATATTCAGCACCAATTATTTTTCCATCAAACACCACAAAATGAGATGGCTCAAATAGTCCTTCATAGTCTTTTAGATCTAATGGGGAAATGTTCTTTTTATTTGCGTCAAATTTTAATGGCAGATCTTTTGTTCTAATTTTTGATATTCTGTATAATTTCCTATTAGTGTTTGTTAACGTTTTTAGTTTCTCATACGGCTCAAGATACAATAGTTTGTCATTTTGTTGAATTAACTGCCCTGAAATCTTCGATAAAATATTGTGAATGAAGTCTGCATTTTTCTGTATTTTTTCGCCATTATTTTTTACCCACACTATTTGGTAAAAATGTATTTTTCTTGTTACTTCCCCCATTTTATATCACTTCACTTCATCTCAACATTCCCTTCAACTCCTCAAACAACCTCATAACTTCTCCTTCTTCCTTCAAAACATCTTCCAGAATCTCTCCTGCGGGTCTGTATTCTTTCTTTTTCAACTTGTTCGGATTTCTCGGGGTTAGCTCATAAGTTTCCTTATCAATTTCATTAATCTTAACTATCCACGAGTTTTCGCTTATTTCTCTATTCTGCCATTTCTCGTAACAATCCTGCCAGTCTTCATCCCTCATGGGTCTTGTCTTTGTAAAATTCTTCATTCCTTCTGGAGGTTGTATCTCGTAATACCATATCTCCTCTGTTGGTCTTGTCTTGTCAAAAAACAGGAGGTTAGTTTTAACAGGTGTCTTTCCAGATGCTGTAAATACTCCTTTGGGTAAGGAAACAATCGTATGAACATTGTAATTTTCAAGCAGTTCTTTTCTTACCCTGACAAAAGGTCCTGTTGTGTTGGATAAAACACCTTCAGGAACAACTATCCCGACTCTTCCCCCCTGCTTGATTTTCCTCATAACATACTGCAAAGCCATTAACTCTGTGTCAGAGCTTTTAACGGGAAAATTGACCTTAAATCTCTCGTCAAACTTTCCACCAAATGGCGGATTGGTGAGGATTACATCAACTCTATCTTTTTCTTGAATCTTTCTCACATCCTCAGCAAAAGTATCAACCTTGTAAATATGAGATGTGGGAAGATTATGCAAAAGAAGGTTCATTATTCCTATAAGGTAAGGGATGTCTTTCTTATCCTGTCCATAGAACATATTATGTAAAATCTTCGTTTCTTTTGTTGTAAAAACTTCTTTACTCTTGAGAATGTGGTTGTAGCTTTCGATCAGGAACCCAGAAGAGCCTAAAAATGGATCTAAAATTATTTCACCAAGTTTGGGATTAACAATCTTTACCATCAACCTTATAATAGGTCTTGGGGTGTAATACTCTCCTGCATATTTGCCCATTTCTCCAATTTCTGGTAAGAGCTCTTCGTAAAGTGCAGAAATAACATAAATATCCTCTCTGGTTCTGAACTTCAGTTCATCAAGGAGTAAAGCCACTTCTCTTAAATTGTAGCCATCTTTTAGAAAATTCTGAATTTCTTTACCGCTGAAAATAGTGGCAATTAACTCTTTCTCACCATCACCATCCAATTTGGAAAGAAAAGGGAATAGCTTGTTGTTAATGAAATCTATAAGTTCCTCACTTCTCCAATCTTTATGAACCCAATCTTTCCACCTGTATGGGGAGGGGATATTCCTCTGATATTCTTCGCCCTTCAACTTTGCCTTTAACTCTCTTTCATCCTCCAAATCATCGTAAAGCTTCAGGAAAAGCATCCATGATAACTGAACTATGTAATTCACAGAAGCGATCTCATTTCTCAGCAAATCGCAAGCCTGCTTAAATTTTGATTTTAATGTTTGCCTATCCATTATCTAACACCTCCAGCCTCATAGAGACCTTGAGAAATCCTCTCAAGAGTATGTATAAGATTTTCTATTCCACCAAAGGAATCTACAATCTCCTTCAACTTACCAATCTTCTGAATGTCTGGAGATTCCAGAGCTTCTGAAGAAATTTCCTCAATGCCACCAATCTTGTATTTTTCTATAAGGTTCAGTAAAACCCCTTTTGCGGTCTCATTGAAGGAGTTAATAAGCTGTTGTTTTTCATTTAACAATGCCTGAGCTCTATCATCTCTGCTAAGTATGGGCGCATCAAAAGCTACATGGGCAATAATATCAAAAGCATCTGCATCAGGTCTATCAAGTAATTGTGCTATTAACTCTGGATTTATGCTCTTTGCTTTTAAATCATCTAAAAATTTCTTCCTGCTCTCTTTATTTATCCAGATTTTCCTTAAATCATCCAAGGTAAGGACTTTCTTTCTCACATTTTCTTTAGCATACTCAATATATCTTGCTTTATTGAGTTTCTTACCTTCAACTTCAACATATATCTCCTCTTCAATATAAACATTGATACCCTTAACAACTACTTTACCCTCCTTTGGTTTTTTCTTTTTCAATTCAATTACAACAGCAATCTTATCCTTGAAGGGGATAGGATCTACGCTTACTTCTCTAAGTTTATAGTTTTTTGCTTCAACTTTTACTTTTACCGGTGAATGTGGACAACCATCAATAATAAATTCTCCATTTTCGTTTGTTCTCGCTGGCTTAACCATATTAACTCCTAACTTTGCTGTTACTCTTGCACTAGCAACAGGCATTCCATCTTCGCTATCTACAACCTTTCCTTTTATGAAGTAATCAAGGGGTCCTTCTGGAATATCAGGTATATACTCCTCAGGGGGTAAATCCCATGGATCCAAAAGACGAGTAGCATTTACAAAGTCTATAATTCTAAAAAAGAATTTATCTGCATCTTCACTTATTCTACTTCCTCTACCCATTATCTGTTTGAACAATACCTTGGATGCAATGGGTTTCATGAAAACAATATTTTTCACAGGAGGAATATCAACTCCTGTGCTTAATAGATCTACAGTCACAGCAATAACAGGTATCTGATATTCTGAATCTGCCATCTTCTCCGCAAGCTCTATTGCGTTTGGTTCTTCATCAACAATCCTCACCACAAAATCGTCAGCATTTACACCAGTCGAAGCAATTTCATAAGCCAATTCATTCTGCAAAATTTTTACAACATCTAAGGCGTGCTCTTTTGTTACGCAAAAAACAATAGTTTTCTCTGTTGGACCGTAAATCTTTAGTATTTCAGCAAGTTTCTTAGTCATTGCTTCTGTTCTGTCTGGTAGAGTTATGATCCTTTCAAACTCACCGACAGAATAGAAATCTTTAACCTGTGTCTCTTCAGGGGCTTCAATAATAGCACCTTCGCTTGCCATATCAGTAAGAGATATTCCTCCTTTCTTATCAATATTCATGTAAATCTTGTGAATTTTATAAGGAGATAAGAATCCATCTTCTATACCTTGTCCTAAGCTATAAACATAAACTGGAGTGCCGAAGTAAGCATAAGTGTCTATATTATCATCTCTTTTTGGTGTTGCCGTCATACCAAAATGAATAGCATCTTCAAAATGATCAAGAATCTCTTTCCATCTCCCATATCCTGATCTGTGACACTCATCAATAATTACCATATCAAAGAAATCAGGGGGATATTCCCGATAAAATCTCTTTCCATTTTTCTCTGAGTAAAGCGTTTGATATGTAGCAAAATAAATATCTCTTATTTTAGGTGCTTTTCCCTCTTTTATTACTTCTCTTGCACCTCCAAATGGTTCAAAGAATTTATTACAGGCTTGATCCCTTAACATTATTCTGTCAGCAATATAAAGTATTCTTCTGATTTTCTTAGTGTTATAGAGCTTCCATGCCACTTGAAAAGCTACATAGGTTTTACCTGTTCCGGTAGCCATAGTAAGTAGAATACGCTTTTTTCCGTTCAGAAAAGCTTCTATAATATTTCTTACTGCTGCAATCTGGTAATATCTTGGGATTTTGTTTTGGACAATTTTGTATGGATACAAAAGAGGATTTTCATCTTTGTTGAATGGCAAGAGTTTATTAAACTTCCATGATGAATACCTTTTCCATAATTCTTGGGGGGATGGGAATTTATCAAGAGTTCTTTGCTTTTTGGTTATGAAATCATATTCCTCGATCCTGTGCCCATTTGTTGAGTATGTGAATGGGACATTTAGCATTTCCGCATATCTTTTTGCCTGTTGAATTCCTGCTGCATGATGTTTTGCTTCTTCCTTTGCCTCCACAACGGCTATTGGGAAATATCTTTCTAAAAACAGAATATAATCAGGTTTCACCCCTTCCTTTCTGTTTCCGTATTCGTCTATTATCCTACCTTCAGTTATTTTTAGCTCACGCTGGATTAAATCTTCGGACCATCCTGATTCATGCAATTTCGGATCTATTAGTTTAGCCCTTGTTTCTGCTTCGTTTAGCATGATATTTTTACCCATTTCCATTAATTATTTTCAATCTCAAATTTTTAAAACCGCCGAGCCGAATTCCGGACAACTCGTTCATATACGCATTGCGCATATACTCCCATCCTGGAATTATATCTACATTGCGCGTGGGGCGTCTATAGGATTTGCCTTCTAGCATGTCCAATGGACACATATTCCCAAATTTTTGCTGATGTGGGAATAAAGCCTAAGCAGTGCTGCCCCCACTCGCCGCCAGCCTTTTCGCAAGCTCCGCGACCCGCCTTCCAAGCTTTCGGCAGTCGTCTAAGGCTTTTTCGTCGGGCGTTTTGACGGCGACGGCGCCGTAATGCCCGCCGGTTTCGAGGGGGTCGCCGACGACGAGCATGCCGTGGATGAGCATTGCTTGCAGTAACGAGAGAAGCGTGGTCTCGTTGCCGCCGAAGGGGTGTCCTGAGGACGTGAACGCCGCTCCGAGCTTGTCCACGAGCTTCCCCCGTATTTTCACGGAGTCGTTGATGAACTTTTTCATGCCGTCAGACATTGTGCCGAAATGTGTCGGCGACCCCAAAATGATGGCGTCCGCCGCCTCCAAGTCGGGAAGCGTCGTCTCCTTCACGCTCTTCACCTCGACGTCGGCACCCACCTCACGAGCGCCCTCGCCGACCGCTTTTGCCATCTTTTCGGTATTGCCCCCCAGAGAGTCATACACGATTAATACTTTCATCTTCGTGGGTTTGGCGATAAAAACTAAATAAATTTGCTCTTTTACCCGGTTTGGTGGAGGGGATTAAGTTACAGTTTTTAGCTGCGTAAGAGAAAGGAATGTTCGCTGCAAAAACAAAAGAAAAAATAAATTAAGAACCGCCCTTTGCCTCTCTGACTTTTTCTGTGAGGACGGGGACGACTTTGAAGAGATCATCGACGATACCGTAGTCCGCAACAGTGAAAATGGGCGCCTTCGGGTCTTTGTTGACGGCAACTATGGTCTCGGAGGCGCTCATCCCGGCGACGTGTTGGAAAGCGCCGCTAATTCCCAACGCCAAATATAGCTTCGGCTTGACAGTCTTACCCGACGTGCCGACCTGTCGGTCTTTGGGCAACCAGCCTTTGTCCACGATTGGGCGTGAACAAGCGATGACTGCACCGAGTTCGTTCGCGAGCTCTTCGATGATGCTGCGCACCTTTTCGTCGCTATAATCACCGACGCCACGCCCGACGGCAACGATGCGTTCCGCCTGCGTGATGTCCACTTCGCCGACTGCCGCCTCCACGTATTCCAAGAAGCGTTTCGTCGTGATTTCTTCAGTGAGCGGCGACGGCGCCTTCTCAACCTCAGCGCTCAGCCCCGGCTCCTCAGCCTTGAACGCCGCTGAGCGAATCGTCGCCATGTAGGGCGCCGTCTTAAACGAGATGCGGGCGTTCACTTTGCCGCCATACATCTGGCGGATTGCGACCAGCCGCCCATCCTGCAATTCGAAGCCGATGCAGTCCGTCGCCAACGGGATCCCGAGCTCCGCAGCCAGCGCTGGAGCCAAGTCCATGCCGAAAGACGTGTGTCCGATGAGCGTGAGTATCGGCTTCCTCTCCTTTATCAGGTGCGATAGGACCCTCTGGTAGGCTTCGGCGTTGAAATTCTCAAGCTTGTCGTCCTCGACGACGAGAATTTTGTCCGCCCAGCTCTTGAGCTGTTCCACGAAGTTGTCAATGTTCTTGCCAAGGAGCACGGCGGTGATGCTTGCGTTGAGGTTCTTTGCAAGGTCACGGCAGCCGCTCAGCATTTCAAACGTGATGTCCCGAAGCTCACCGCGCCGATGCTCCACCAAGACGAAAACCTCAGCCATCTGTTTCACCTCCTATTTCGGAATTAGCCCTCTCTCGTCAAGGATGCCTGCCAGCTTCGTCGCTGTTTCGTCAGGGGCGCCAGTGAGAATTTCTGCCATCTTCTCAACGGGTGGGATGTAAAGCTCCTCAAGCGTGAGCAACGAACCCTTCTCGCCGACCTCGTCGGGACTGAGCCCGATGTCGCTCAGGCTGAGCACCTTTAACTCCTTCTTCTTCGCCTTCCTTATGCCCATGATCGAGACGTATCTCGGCTCGTTTATCCCCGTTTGCACAGCAAGCACCGCTGGCAATTGAATCTCAAGCACCTCCTCAAGCCCCCCCTCAAGCTCGCGGTGCACCTTCGCCTTCCCGTCCTGCGGCTCGACTTTCGTGACGAGCGCCGCATGCGGAATTCCGAGAAGCTCGGCGAGCGTCTGCCCAACTTGCCCAAAGCCGTCGTCGCCAGCTTGCGCACCCGTGAAGATTATGTCGTATTCCATCCCCTTTATCACGGCGCACAATACCTTCGCAAGCGCATAAGCATCCGAACCCTCAAGCGCCGGATCCTCTATCCGAATCGCACGGTCTGCACCCTTCGCCAAGCAGCGACGCAGCGTGTCCTCCGACTCCTTCCCGCCTATCGTGATGGCAACGACCTCGCCGCCGTATTTCTCCTTCATCAGAATCGCTTCCTCCACTGCATACTCGTCCCACTCGTTTATCCCGAACGCCAGTCCCTCCTTCTTTATCCCCTTCTTATCAGGCGTGATTACGACGTCCGCCTCTGCCGTGTCCGGCACGTGCTTCACGCACACCACTATCTTCATAGCATCACCCTCCTGTTCTCTTCACTCTCCTACTCAATAGCCTCAACAAGCAACTCGGAGATGTCTTTTACCTCAATCTTGCCCTCATAGCCGGTCATTTTCACAGCATCTTCAAAAGTGAGCATGCAGAACGGACACGCCACCGCTATGATCTCGGCGCCGAGTGCCACCGCCTCCTTTACTCTCGTCTCCGCAGTCCGCTCGCCTGTTGCTGTAGCCTCTGCCCACATGCGTCCGCCGCCGCCCTCGCAGCAGACGCTCCGCTCCTTCTCACGGTCGTATTCCAGAAGCTCGACGCCTGGAATGCTCGAAATCAGCTTCCGTGGCTCCTCAAAAATCTTGTTCTGCTTGCCGAGGAAGCACGGGTCTTGGTAAATCACCTTCTTCTTCAGTTCCTTCGTGAGCTTGAGCAAGCCGTTGTCGAGCTTTTCGCAGAGAAGCTGCGTGTAGTGGAAGACCTCAGCCTTCAGCCCCTCGTATTCGTTCTTAAAAACGTTATAACAATGCGGCGACGACGTCACAATACGTTCAACGCCGTAATTCTCGAAGATTTCAACGTTTTCCTCCATGAGCATCTCGAACAGCCCAACCTCGCCCATGCGTCGAATTTCATTACCGCAGCACTTCTCCTCGTTGCCGAGGATTGCGAAGTCCACGCCTGCAGCCTTGAAGACTCGGACGAGCGACTTTGCGACGTTCTGCACCCTCGGGTCGTAAGCTGGCGTGCACCCTACGTAGTATAAATACTCTGCGCCCTCAGACGCACTCTTAAGAGAAAGTTCCGCCGCCCACTCGTCTCGTTTCGACGGCGCACGACCCCAGGGATTGCCGTTTTTGAAGGTGCTTTCGAGGGCTTCTTGGACGGTGGCTGGCACCTTTGCCTCTTCGATCAAGATGCTGCGCATTCCGATAATGACTTCGACGGGCTGTAAGTCTCGAGGGCAGCGGAGCCGGCACGTTGCGCACGTCGTGCAGTCCCAGAGGAATTCCTTGTCCAGAACCACCTCGTTGTCGAAAAGCAAAGCTTCTCGGACATGCTTCCTTGGGCTTAGCTGTGAGCGCATCGAAAGCGGGCAGCTGCCCGTACATTTCCCGCACTGCAAGCACACGAAAAGGTCATATTTTTCCCCAAAACTCTCTCCATCTATCGTCTCCATGCCCATCCCTCTGTGAGCGTTGAAAACCTATGGCTTTTAAATGCTTTCGGGCAAACGGTATAAAAAATTTCCTAAATTTAACGGGGTTGGTAAGCTTGGATGCGGCAAAGCCTCGGAAGCTCGTGGATGAGATTTTGGAGCTCGGCGATGAGATTTTCGGGAGCGGCGCTGTGGAGACGATAAAAGAATGCTTGCAATGCGGGCGCTGCACCGGGAGTTGTCCGTCAGGGAGAGTCACGGCGTTGCGCACGAGGAAGGTGTTTCTGCTCTCGCTTTTAAACCTGCGGGAGCGTTTGCTCTCAGCAGACGAGCTTTGGCTCTGCACCACGTGCTACACGTGCTACGAGCGGTGCCCTCGCAAGGTGAAAACTACGGACATCATAAGAATCGTGAGGAACATCGCCGCCAGAGAGGGATACATGGCTGATGCCCACAAGAGGGTGGCGGCGCTTGCGATAAAAACCGGGCACGCCGTCCCGATAGACGAAGCGACACGGGAACAGCGGCGGAAATTAGGGCTCACCGAAGTCCCGCCGACGACACAGACCCACGAAGCGGCGCTGAAAGAGCTTCAAGAGATTGTGAGGATGACCGGCTTCGACAAGCTCGTAGGCTTCGACTGGGCGAAGATGGACGTGTAGTGGGGGTGTGAAGAATGAAATATGCATATTTTCTGGGCTGCATCACGCCAAACCGTTACCCGGGAATAGAGGCGGCGACAAAAAAGGTTTTGAAGGCGTTTGACGTTGAGGTAGTGGAGATGGAGGGCGCCTCCTGCTGTCCAGCGCCTGGGGTTTTCGGGAGTTTCGACTTGCGGACGTGGCTGCCGCTCGCCGCCCGCAACCTGTGCATTGCGGAGGAGCTGGGCTGCGACATCATAACAACGTGCAATGGCTGCTACGGCTCGCTTCAAGAGGCAAACCACTTGCTGAAGCACGACGCACGGCTCAGAGCGCGGGTGAACGAGATTCTTAGGGGCATAGAAAAGGAATTTAAAGGCACGATAGAGGTGAAGCACGTCGTTGAGATTTTATACGATGACGTAGGGCTTGAGAGGATTAAAGAGGTGGTTAAGAAGCCGCTGGAGGGCGTGAGCGTCGCGGTCCACTACGGTTGCCACTTTCTCAAGCCATCGGAGGTAAGAGGACACGGCTCATCAGAGACGCCGACACTCCTCGACGAGCTCGTGGAGATTACTGGCGCTAAGAGTGTCGAATACAAAGATAAGCTGATGTGTTGTGGCGCCGGCGGCGGCGTGCGTGCTCGCAGCTTGGAAACTGCGCTCAAATTCACGATGCAGAAACTCGAAAACGCAAAGAACGCAGGCGCCGATTGCATAGTCCACCCGTGTGCGTTCTGCCACCTGCAATTCGACCGCGGGCAGCTTGAGATAAAAGAGAAATTTGGCGGCGAGCCGAACATGCCAGTGCTCTTCTACACGCAACTCCTCGGACTAGCGCTCGGTTTTGACGAAAAAGAGCTCGGGCTCGACTTGCAATACGTGAAAATGCCAGAGAAGCTCTTGAAATAGCTTAATGCGATTGGCGAGCGAGTTTAAAAGGAAAGCCATTCACGCCATTGGCATACTAACGCCTGTATTTTTCGAAATTTTTGGCAAACAGTTCCTAATCTTGAGCGTCCTTTTCTGCCTTTGCTTCTCTTCATTCTTCGAGTTTTTAAGACTGAAACATAACAAGCTCGTTTTTTACTCGAAACTTCTCAGGAGTTACGAGCAAGATAGACTCGCAGGTTACGTGTTTTTCCTAATCGGCATCTTGACGTGCGTCGTTATTTTTGAGAGCGCCGTGGCAATGGCAGCCATCCTAATGCTCGCAGCAGGCGATGGCATCGCCGGCGTCATGAAAGCCTTGACGACGGGAAGGTTGGCGGCGCTCGCGATGTTCGTCATAAGCACGGCGGTCGGTTGCATTTACCTCCCGTTGCCCGTCTCGATGCTCGGCGCCGTAGGCGCAACCGTTGCGGACTTCCTACCACTACACTTGAGATTCCTCGACGACAACCTCTTGATTCCTCTGTTTTCAGCAACGCTCATGCAATTAAGTATGTTTTTGCTTTTTTGAGCTCCACATGCAACTCATTTTGACAGGGCTGAAAAAGCCTCCTCGATTGTCAGAGGACAGTTTTTGTAGCCAAGTTTTTTGAAAAGGCGCACGATGCAAGGGGCTTCCAGTCCGTTAGCTTCAAGCAATTTTTCATCTGTGAGCATCTCCTTCACAGAGCCCTCCGCGACCGTCTCTTTATTCCTGCCCATAATGTAGATGCGGGTCGCGAGCTGTGGAGCTATTTCGACGTCCTGCGTCGTCGTTATTAGCGTGATTTTATGCTCCGCGTTTAGGAAATTCAAGAAGCTTATGAGCGTGTTTTTGCTCTCGGCATCCATGTTCGCAGTCGGCTCGTCCACGAGCAGAATACGGGGACGGACTGAGAGCACGGCAGCAATCGCCGCCCTCTTCTTTTCTCCGCCACTCAGCCGGAACGGCGGCTTTTCCAAAACTTCATCGAGCGAGAAAAGCTCCGTCAGCTCCTTTATACGCTCTAAAGCCTCCTCTCTTGGGATATCAAGCTGTGCGGGTCCGTATTCCAGATCCTCACGCACGGTTGCGCAGAAGAGCATGTCGTCGGCGTCCTGAAAGACGTAGCCTATGTTCCTGCGGAGCATCCTCGCGTTACGCTTTGTCAGACGCACGCCGAAAATCTTGACGTAGCCGCTCTCTGGCTGCAGCAAGCCGTCAAGGAGCATGAGAAGCGTGCTCTTCCCAGAACCGTTCGGACCAAGGATCACAACACGCTCGCCGCTCCTCACGCAGATGCTCGCACGCCTCACGCCTACTGTCCCGTCTGGATACCTGTAGCTGACTTCGTGAGCTTCCACCGCCACCATGTCGCTCTTATCCAGTTTGCAACTCATTTCCTCCGCACTCACTCAAATGCGAACGCCATGAAGAATTACTGTTGCGCTCAAAAGCAATGAGAGCAAAAGAAATAAAAAATCTTTTGGCTTTAACTGCGTTTCGCGGGTGTAAGTCTTAACTTCGGCGCTGTAACCTCTGGCGACCGCGGCAAGATGCACACGCTCGCCACGCTCCAAAGCCCGCAAGAAGAACACACCGAGCGTCTCGCCGCCAAGTCGCCACGTCTTCCTAAGTTTTTCATGCTTGAAGGTGCGGCTCTCTCTGGCGACGAGCAGCCTGTAAACCTCGTTGAGGAAGAGAAACATGTAGCGGTAAGCGATGGCGAGGACCGAGACAAAGCCGCTTGGCAGCCGTAACGCCCGCATCGCAGAAAGAAGCGACGAGAACCGCGTCGTCAGAATCAGAAGAACGAGAAGCGAAACACACGCGAAGACCCGGGCTGTGAAGTTCGTGACATAGAACATGCCCTCGTGCGTAATTTTTAAGCCTAAAGGGAGATTTAAAAGCGGCGCCCCCTCTGTAAGGAATGCCCAGGGCAGGACTACGACGAAAGAAAATGCAGGAATGAGCGTGACCCTTGCGGCGTAGGCTCTCAACGGAATTTTCGAAAGCACGGCGAGCAAGAACGACAGGAATATGATAAAAAAGGATATGGGTGGGCTGTCAGAAATCGCAACAAAAAATACGAGAATAAAGAGGGAGACGAGCTTCACTCTCGCATCTATGCTTTGCAGCACGCCCTTTTGCGACGCAATACTCTCAGTAACAAGGAAGTCTCGCAAGAGCTTCGTTATTTCCTTCAGCGATGCCTCGAGTATCTCCCTCACTGCTCTTACGCCTCAAGGCTTTTTCAGCAACGTCCCAATGCCCACTGCGAGCAGGAGCACGACGAGGCTGCCGACAATCCCTGAGATTATGCCGCCGAGTGCGGGGTTGCCAAGCGCGGGGACGTCGTAGTCTGGCATCGGCGGGTTTTCGTAAATCGGTATTTCCTCGGCGCCAAATTCCTCACCGACGTTCTCTAAGGGCTCGGAGTAGCCGACACGCTCACAAGCAATGCCGAAAAGCGGACTTATGAGCACCATCACCACTACCGCAACTATGGTCAGGAGCACCCAACGCTCACGCAGCCACTCCACTCCCACTTCAAACACCCCCCTCCGTCGCAGTCGTAAGCTCCAAAGCCGAAGCTAAGAGGTCCGCTCGCACTCGCAGCGTGTATGCGACGACCGCTGCAGTTATCACTCCTTCGATGATGCCGAGGGCAGCGTGCCAGCCTGCCATCACGGGCACGGTCACGCCAATGCCGTAGCGGAACGCTGAAGAGATGCCAATTTCGATGCCTGCGAACGCCGCAGCTGCCGTGATTCCAAGCCAGCCGCCGAAGAATGCGCCAAAAATCTTGCCACCGTCGCCGCTGACCCTTGACGCGATGGACTTATAAACGTAGTAGCCGATGAAGCAGTCAACGATTGCCATGTTCCAGACGTTAGCGCCGAGCGCCGTGATGCCGCCGTCGCCGAAAAGCAAGCACTGGATTACGAGCACGACCGTCATGGCAAGGGCGCCTGCGTAGGGACCGAGGAAGATTGCGGCGAGGGCGCCGCCGACAAAGTGCGCCGACGTCCCGCCGGGAATCGGCCAGTTCAGCATCTGCGCCGCAAAAATAGCAGCGGCGAGCACTCCGAGTAGCGGCACTTGACGCTCCTGAAGTATGTCTTTCGAGCGGCGGAGCGCAAAGAATAAGACTATTGCGCTCAACACGTAGAACAACACGAATACCCATGCATCCAAATAGCCGTCAGGTATGTGCATGTTACCCCCAAATTTCTGAACTATTTGTGTTGTTTTAAAACTTTTGGTAATAATTCGCTTTAGCCGTAAATGATGATAAGCAGCTGACTACGGGAGTGGCGTCCAGTTCAGCTCATAAGGCTCTTCAATCAGAAACAGGAGATTAACAGCGAAAGTAGTCCTATGATAAATATTGCGGGGAAGTTCCCGGCGCCGCCGACGCTAAGGAAGGCGCTTCCTTCATCCTCCTCCTCTAACGCCAAAATCCTGAAGACCACACCCACGAGTATGCCGAGAATCGCAGACGTGAATATCAGCGGCGCTGCGTTTTCTTGACAAAGGAGGAAGCCAAGGGGGATTGCGAAAATACCAACGTAGCTTGGGACTGTAACTCCGACGCCACCTGTCATTTCGGAAATGAAATAAGTAAGAATGATGATTAGAAGCGTGAGCGTCGCCACTTCCAAAGGTGGGCATTTGCGCAGGAGGTAGGCAGAAAAAGCTACGGGCAATACAAAACCGCCAATGTTCAATGTTACCACGGAATTCTTCCCCTTCATACCCCCCTCTACTACAACGCCAAACATCTTTTTTATGAGCGCAAGCTCCCTTTCTGTGTATTTTGGCCTCGCTGTCGGCAGCGTGTAAACCGGAATTTCGACGAAGCTCCCCAAAAGCATGACTACGAGCACTGCAAGAAACTCAAGCGCAAGACTACTACCGCTCTCGTATCTTGCGACGCAAAGGAAGACGCAAGGAATAAGAATAAGAGCGGAGACGTAAAAGAACTTTGCATCCGCAGCCCTTGAGAGCTTTATCATTGCATCTGTAATTAGTCAATAAAAGTTTTAAAAAACTTTCTACATTTGCACGTTCCGTGCATTGACGTTGCTTATCTAAACACAGTTTCAAATTTCTGACGATATTTGATTACGTTCGCGGTCGCTCGAGTTGCCTTGATAGCGGCGCGCTCCGAGACGGGCGTCGTTTTCAAAGCTTCGGCCTCCAGGTTATCGTTGCTGCTCATAGCCAAACGCAAGCCGACGCATTGGATGGTGTTGGGACCCTAAAGCTGCGTGAGCTTTCGTCTCGTGCGACGTGAGGATGACGCAGCCCCGTGACACATAGAGCAAACGTGCCTCGGTGGAAAGCGAGGAAAAATCGTAACTTATATCAAAGGGGTCTGCTTAGCACATCTACATATGATAATCACGAAAGAGAAGCCAGTAGAGGAAATATTAAGCTACATCGAGCCTTACAAGAGCGTGCTCGTCGTGGGCTGTGACGGCTGCGTCCAGCCGCCTCGTGGGCTGCGGGAGGCTGAAAAACTCGCGTCCATGATTGAAATGGCGAGGAAAGCCAAGGGGCAGGAGGTTAAGGTGGCGGCAACGACCGTTACGAGACAGTGCTGCATCGAAGGACTGCGCAACCAAATCAATGTTGATGGTTATGAGGCTGTTGTCTCGATGGCGTGTGGCATCGGCGTGCAAGTGCTCACGATGGTCTTTCCTGAGGTCCAGACGTTTCCTGCTCAGAACACGGTCTTCATAGGCTACGAGGAGAAGCGGGAGGGCAACATGTATGAAGCGTGCGTCGCCTGCGGCGACTGCATGCTCGGCTACACAGGGGGAATCTGCCCGGTGGCGAGGTGCGCAAAGAGCCTCATGAACGGACCTTGCGGCGGATGCGTCGAGGGCAAGTGCGAGGTTGAAGTCGAGATCCGGGACTGGAAAGGCGAGGTCGTGGAGGTTGTGAAGAACGACTGCGCTTGGTATTTGATATTCAACAGGCTGAAAGAGATTGGGCGGCTCGACCTTTACCGCATGTATCGCCCACCGAAGAACTGGGCACTCGCAACCGGTCCGAGGAGGTTGTAGGGGGTGGTTTTGATGGCGAAGGAACGGAAGGCGTTTTCAAACTTGATGAAAGCCATAGAGCGTGGCGAGTTCGTTTACACGGGTGAGCTCGAGCCGCACAGGAGCATAGACTTATCGGACGTGAAGGACTGGGCTACGACGCTCAAAAACACCGGAAAAATAATAGCGGCGAATGTCACCGACAACCCGAGGAGCGACTCTGCGATCAGCTCGCTCGTCGCCGCTTACATCGTGCAGCGGGACACAGGGCTCGAGACCGTTTATCAGCTGAGAACTGCAGACCGCAACCGCCTGGCGTTGCTCTCCGACATTCTTGGGGCGGCGGCGCTCGGCTTGAGGAATATATTGGCTCTGACGGGCGACCACACGAAAATAGGGACGACGCCTGCCGCGAAGCCGGTTTTCGACTTCGACTCTGCCCATCTCGTAGCGCTCATCCACAACTTAGTTTACGAGGGCAAAGACCTTGACGGCAACGAGGTTCACGGTCCAAAACCCGAGATTAATGTGGGCGTCGCCGGCAACCCGAACATGGACCCGCTCGAAGCTGAGGTGCTGAAGCTGGAGCGCAAGGCGGAGGTCGGCGCCGACTTCGTGCAGACGCAAGTGATTTTCGACGTCGAGGTCGCACGGCGTTTCTTAAAAGCGGTGGAGCACATCGGAATCCCAGTGCTCATTGGTATCTTTCCGCCTCGCTCCTACGGGCAGGCGTCATTCTTCGACAAATACGTGCCGGGTGTTACAGTCCCGGAAGAGTTCCTCGAAGCCTTTAAGAAGTTCAAGGAAATCGAGGACAAAGAACGACGCAAGGAGAAAATCAACGAGTATAACGTGGAATACTTCGTGAACTTCATCAAGGAGGTGAAAAAGGAAAAGGCGTGCGCCGGCATCCACATCATGGCGGTCGGCTACCCCGATGTCATTGGTCCAATCATAGAAGGGGTGGAAAAATAATTCCCCCCCATTATTTGTGCCACGGGGGGAACTCGTGGAAAAATCGTAACATTTTTATCTAACCATCTGGAATACGAAAGCGGGGCGTAGGAGGATGAAACTGGCGGCTGTTGAGAAGAACTCGGCAAAAGGCAATGATGCGGGGGGCAAGTTTTGCAGCTTTTGCAGGAAGAAGTCGCCATGGGTATTCCACGTGAACACCGGTTCGTGCAACAACTGTGACATTGAGATCGTAGCGGCTCTGACGCCGAGGTTCGACGTCGAACGCTTCGGCATCCTGCTGGAGGGCAGCCCGAGGCACGCGGACATCCTCTTGGTCACGGGGCCGGTTACGAGACAGGCGGCTCCAAGGGTGCGCCGAGTTTACGAGCAGACGCCGGAACCAAAGCTTGTAATGGGCATCGGAACCTGCACGGCGACAGGTGGCGTCTTCAAAGGCGGCTATAACATCGTCGGACCGCTCGACAAGATAATCCCCGTAGACATCTACGTCATCGGCTGCCCACCGAGACCACAGGCTATAATTGACGGCGTCGTGAAGGCGTTAGAAAAGTTGTAAGCTTGGGTTAGCGTGACAGGAGGGTTGATAAAATGCTCGTGGAGTTGGGGGCGTTGCTGGCGGTCGCTGCCTTCGCAGCGTCCGAGTTCAAAGATTTTTACTACTCAATAGCAGCGTTAATCGCCTTAGGCGTCATACTGTCGTTAATGTTAGAGGTTTCAGAAGCGGCTTTGAACTTCGTCACGATGGCAGTTCTGGTTCCGGGAATTTTGCTCTGGACTCTCAGGAAGACGGGGGTGCGAGAAGACAGTGCGGCGTTCAGTGGCATGCCGTCCGTCGCAGTTCTCTTAATGATGCTCCTTGTCACGACGTATCCTGCGCTGCTTTTTCTCGATGCGTTAAACATCTCAAATGTTGGAATTTATGGCGCTCTTATCATTCTAATAGGGGCATACTGCATGCTCACGAAATCCGATGCTCTGAAAGTGTTGATAGGCTTCGTGATGGTCGAGGCGGGCTTCCACCAGATATTAAGCGTTACCGCTCACTCGCCATCTCTGAGTGTCGTCCTGCATGCCGTTCTTTTAATCGCAATCCTCACGGGCGTTTACATCGTGATTACCATACATGAGAGGACAGGAAGCTTCAGCACAATGAATCTAAAGGCGTTGAGGTGGTAAAATGGAGAGCTACTTGCCCATATATGCGCTGGCGTCGCCGCTCGTGGGTGCGCTCGTAGCGTTAATATCGCCGAAGGGCGTGCGTGAGGCAGCCTCGACGATTTTCGCAGCGATTCCACTCTTGATTCTCGGCATGATGACACCTTACGTTTTGGCAGGAGAGACGCTTATTTGTAATGTAGGGATTTTGTTTGGGGTCGATACGCTTTCTTGGCTCATCCTGCTCGTGGTCACGCTGCTTGGCTTTTTGGCGGTTGTTTATTCCATAGGCTATGCCGAGAAGGAGATTGAAGAGGGGAGGCTTAACGCCTATTACTGTTTCGTGTTGCTGTTCGTCGCTTCGATGGTCGGCATGGCGATGGTACAGAACCTTCTTTACCTCTACGTTTTCATGGAAGTGATGACGGTAACGTCGGCGCTCGCAGTCGTCATGAAGGGCGTGCCTGAAGCCTTAGAAGCATCTTACAAGTATTTAATCCTTAGCCTTTTCGGCTCTGTCTTCATAATCTTGAGCATAGCTATTTTCCTAACGCAAGCGCATACGCTCGCCCTTGACGGAATAAGAACGGGTCTTCAGGCGGCGGTGGGCGGCAGCGTATTGCTGAACGTTGCAGTCGTCTGCTTGGTCTTCGGCTTCGGCACGAAAGCGGGCATGGTGCCGCTGCATGCGTGGCTGCCGGACGTGCACGCCGAAGCGCCGACACCTGTGAGTGCGCTCTTCTCAGGTGCGGCAATACACATGGGCATCTACGCCCTTTTCAGGTCATTGCTTGCAGTCATGCCGGCGCTCGACGGCTTTGGCGGTCTTTTGGCGGCGCTCGGCTTGATAACAATGATTGTCGGGCTTGCGATGGCGATTGCGCAGCGGGACTTGAAGCGGATGCTTGCGTATTCAAGTATAGACGAGATCGGCTACATGCTGCTGGCGTTCGGCATGGGCACGTCGCTCGGGGTGAGTGGTGCTATCTTCCACATCTTCAACCACGCCCTTGCGAAAGCGTTACTGTTCCTTTGCGCTGGCGTCGTGCTCTACCACGCCGGTCGCAACATTTACGAGCTGGGTGGATTAGCTTCGAAGATGCCGACCGTCGCCGTTGGTTTCCTTGTAGGGCTGCTTGCGATTTCAGGAGTGCCGCCGCTCAACGGCTTCTGGAGCAAGCTCATGATTTACAAGGCGACGTTCGACGCCGGCTTCTGGTATTACACCATAATTGCGATGGTTGCAAGCGTGATGACGCTCGCTTATTACTTAAGAGCTTTTCACCGGATTTTCATGGCAGAGCCTGAGGCATGGCGCAAGGTTTCGGAGCTTCCGACGGCTAAGCTCGAAGAGGTTGTCGCAGCCCCGATAACAACGCACGCCGCAGGCGTTACGACGCCGACGGCGGCAGCCGCAGCGACGAATCCGGGAAGGACGCCGACTTCCATGTTAATTCCAATAATCGTATTAGCGGTGGCATGTCTCCTCGTGGGCTTTTTCCCTGAGGTGTTGCTGAAGATTGTGGAAAGTTGTGTTATGGGGGTGATGCCGTGATGCTTCCGCACGCACCAGCGTTGGCGATTGCCGTTCCAATCGTCTTTGCAGCGCTCTCTCCGCTGCTCATCAAGCCGTTGAAAGCGAGAGGGTGGTTTGCAACCTTAGGCGCAATCATATCGTTCGTGTTCGTAGTTTCGATGCTCCCGGACGTGCTCGGCGGCAAGACCATAATTTACGAGGCGGCGTGGATTCCGAGCTTGGACGTGCATCTCGCATTATACGTGGATGCGTTGAGCTTGCTCTTCGCCCTGATAGCCACGGGTTTCGGCATGTTCGCGATGCTCTATTCCGTGGATGACATGGCGCATGAAGGTAAAGGGCTTGCTCGTTTCTATGTTTGGATGACTTTGTTCTTGGGCTCGATGGTCGGACTCGTGCTCGCTGGCGACCTTCTCCTACTGTTCGTCTTCTGGTAGATGACTTCGCTGACGTCCTACGGACTTATTAGTTTCTACAGTGGGGTCGAGGATGTTAGAGGCGGCACGAAAGCCTTTGTGATAACACACGTCGGCGGCATCTTCCTGCTCCTCGGCATTTTCATCGTTTATCTCAAAACTGGAAGCTTCCTCTTCACCGATGTGGCGGCGGCTGGGCTGCCAGCAAAAGATTTCTGGCTGTCCGTTGCCATCGCTTCATTTATCATCGGCGCAATGGCAAAATCCGTGCAGTTTCCAATGCATAACTGGCTGCCGGACGCCACCGTTGCGCCGTCGCCGGTCACAGCTTACCTGCACGCAGCGGCGATGGTCAAAGCCGGCGTTTACCTAATTGCGAGGATGTATACGTTGTTCCCTGAAAGTTTCGGCACTCTTACATCTTGGCACGCCATCGTCGTTCTAATAGGTGTGGCGACGATGCTCGTTGCGTCGTTCAACATGATTGTGCAGCGGAACTTCAAGCGGCTCATCGCTTACTGCACGATAACGCAAATCGGCTACATGGTAATGGCGCTCGGCTTGGGCACGACGCTCGGCGTCGCCGCCGGGCTCCTGCATTGTTTGAATCATGCAATCTTCAAGGGTTGTTTGTTCCTCTGCGCCGGCGCCCTGATCTACGCAACAGGCTCTAAGTATCTCGACGACTACGGTGGGCTTGCAAGAAACATGCCTCTTACGATGGCAGCCACGGTGATTTCGGCGATGGCAGTCGCAGGCGTCCCGCCACTCAGCGGTTTCGCCAGCAAATGGTTGATTTTCAACGCCTGCTTGGAGGCTGGCTATGCATGGGCTGCTGTCATTGCGATGTTCGTGAGTGCGCTCACGCTCGCAGCCTTCGTCATGGCGATACACTCAGCGTTCTTCGGGCGGCGCCCTGAAAGGCTTAAGAGCGTTAAAGAGGTGCCGGCGACGATGAGCGGCACGCTCTTGATACTCTCGGCGATAACGGTGCTTTTCGGCGTGGCGCCGCAATTCCCGATGAAGTATTTGATATTGCCAGCAGCCGCCACGCTAACGGGCGCTGCCGCTCCCGTCGAATATTATGGACTCATCACGGACATTGGCGTCTGGGGTGCGAGCGTTGCAACCGCTCTCATACTTGTAGGGCTGCTCGTCGGCGCTCTCATATATTTGTGGGGTATTAGGACGTCTCCGAAGGCGCCGACGCCACAGAAGCTTAAAGTCTTCGTTGGCGGCGAAGAGCTCAGCATCGAAGAGACACAGTTCTCAGCCCTAAACTTTTACTCGGGTATAAAGACGCACCTACGAGGCTTCTATGACTTTGCGTTCCGTGGTGGCATGGACATTATAAATTTCGGAGCGGCAAGGGGCATCCAGCGGGCTTGTAACGGCTTCAGGAAGACCCATACTGGCTCAGTGCACATGTATCTGCTATGGTTCGTGGCGTTTGCCATAATATTGCTTGCGACGGCTTTCATCATAGGGTGATGCACATGAAGGAGCCGCTGAGCGACAAGGAGCGTGAAAGGGAGGAGATGAGGATAATAGGGCGGTTAAAGGAGGCTCTTGGCGAGGCTTTCATAAAACACGAGTTCAGGCGCTATTTGAGAAAGAGGACGGCGTTTGTGACGATAAGAAAGGAGGGGATACGGCAAGCGGCTGAGATATTGCTTGAGGAGGGGGCGAGGCTGATGACGGCGTCCGGCGTGGACCTCGGCGCCAAGCGTCCCGAACTTGAAGTCATCTATCATTTCGTCATTGATGACAAGGGGATTATCCTGAACATAAGGGAGATCGTTCCGAAGGAGAAGCCTATAGTGGACTCTATAACCCCTCTAATTCCGGGGGCGAACTTCATAGAGCGGGAGATTCATGACCTCTTCGGCATATACTTTGAAGGGCATCCTGAAATTCATAAGCGAGTCATAATTGCGGACGACTGGCCTGAGGGCGTTTACCCGTTAAGAAAGAAGGACTGAGGTGAGGAGATGCCAGCGGTAGTTCCAATCGGACCATACCATCCGGCGTTAAAAGAGCCGGAGTTCTTCAAGCTGGTGGTTGAGGGCGAAGAAATCGTAGATGTGGAAATACGCATCGGCTATAACCACCGCAGCATTGAATACACAGCAGAACGCCTCACTTTCGAGCAAATAACTTTCCTCGTGGAGAGGATTTGTGGGATTTGTTCCAACATTCATCCGCTTTGCTATGTGCAGGCGGTTGAGTCCGTTGCAGGCATCGAGCCGCCCGAACGTGCTTTATACATAAGGACGGTCATCGAAGAGCTCGAGAGGATACACAGTCATCTTCTTTGGTTAGGTGTTGGGGGGCATATCCTCGGCTTCGACACGCTCCTGATGTGGTCATGGAAGTATAGAGAGTTCGTCCTCGATATTTTCGAGAGCGTCTGCGGGAATAGGCAGCACTATGCAATGATGCGAATCGGCGGCGTCCGCAGGGACTTGAAGCCTGAGGACGTCCAAAAGATAAAGAGGACGATGGATGACATGGAGGGAATGATTAAGAAGCTCATAGATTTCGCCTACGAGAACAGAGTGCTCAGGCGGCGGCTGGAGGGTGTGGGCGTGTTGACAAAAGAGGATGCGAAGGCATATTGCGTTACAGGACCCACGGCGAGGGGTTCGGGGCTGAAGATAGACGTGAGGCAAGACAGCCCGCACGCAGCTTACGATAGAGTTGATTTTGAGATTCCGGTGATGACTGAGGGCGACGTGATGGCGAAGACCGTTGTCCGCTTGCTTGAGTGCCTTGAGTCAATAAACATTATAAGGCAGGCGTTGGATGCTCTTCCAAGCGGCGACATTGTCACGCACGTCCGTTATATACCCGCAGGCGAGGGCGTCGGGCGGGCGGAGGCGCCCCGTGGCGAGGACATACATTATATTCGGACAGATGGCTTCTCCGACAAGCCCATCCGCCACAAGATAAGGGCGCCGACGTACGTGAACATCGCGTCGCTGAAGCCGCAGCTCATAGGAAACACTGTAGCTGATGCCCCCATTATTATCGCATCGATCGACCCGTGCCTCAGCTGCACCGATCGCATTACTATCGTGGGTGCAAAAGGGGATGAGCGCAAGACGCTGAGCTGGGACGAACTCGTTTACCTTTCAAGGAAAAAGACGAGGAGGTTGAGCTAAATGGGCGTTGTGGACGCCGCTCTTGCGGTATTCGAACTGCTCGTGTATCCGGGCTTGATATTCACGGCGGTCGTGGGTCTGTTGCTCGTTTGGGAGAAGCGGAAGCTTATGGCACGGCTACAAGCAAGAATCGGTCCACCGATATACCAAAGCTTCGTGGACTTCTTCAAGCTGCTATGGAAGGAGACCCTGATCCCCGAAGATGCGAACCGCAGCCTCTTCATACTTTCGCCGATTTTCGCACTCACAGCGGTCACGCTTGTTATGCTATTCCTTCCAATAGCGGGGAAGCCGTCGCTGGGCTTTGTCGGCGACCTTATCGTCGTTCTTTACCTCTTGACAATCCCACCGTTTGCAGCGGCGGTCGGCGGGTCATCGTCAGCAAACCCGTTCGGCAGCGTTGGCGCCAGCCGTGAAATCTCGCTGCTCTTCGCCTACGAACTCCCGCTCGTGCTCGCCGCCTTGACTGTCGTGCTCGACGCCGGCACGCTGAAGCTTGCCGAAATCGTAACGGCGCAACAGGGCCTCCTTTACATCGCAAAGTATCCACTGGCGGCGATTGCTTTCTTCTTCTGCATCATGGCGAAGCTCAGCTGGATTCCTTTTGACATTCCAGAAGCAAAGACCGAAATCATGGCTGGGCTCTTCACCGAATATTCGGGCGTGCTCCTTGGAATTTTCAAGCTGACGTATGCGATGTTGGCATTTGCGCTGCCGAGTCTTTTCATTGCGCTGTTCTTACCGGTAACTACAGGCATTTACGGCGTGGACATCCTCATTCACTTGGTGCTCTGCGTCGTCATTGTGGCGCTGATGAGTGTCGTCGCCACAGTCGTGCCTCGCTACCGGATAGACCAGGCGGTGAGTTTTTTCATAAAGGTCGCCGCCGTCCTTGCGGCGCTCGACTTCCTGAGAGCATTTGCATATTACGTGGTGGTGTGAAATGGCGCTCAAGATACCAATGATGAAGACGCTTGCAGAAGCGATAAGGTCATTTGTGAAGCCGTTTACCGTCCGCTACCCCTTTGAGCCATCGCCGGCGCCTGAGGGCTTCAGAGGCTTGCCTGAAGTAGATGCTGATAAGTGCACGGTGTGCGGCGTTTGTGCGGCGGTCTGCCCCGCCCGTGCAATAACCGTCGAGGATGACGGCAGCAGCCGGAAAATCGAGTTCTGGCACGCAAGCTGCATATTCTGCGGACAGTGCGCTGCGTTTTGCTACCCGTTGAGTGCTGTGAAAATGACCGAACGCTACAGCGTCGTCGTGACTGACAAAGAAGAGTTGAAAGTGCTTGTGGAAGACGCAAGCGTTGCTTCCGAGCTTGTGAATGCAATGCGCTGCATTTCCTGCGGTTGGTGCGAGGCGGTCTGCGCCTTTAACGCTATAAAGTTGACGAAGAGCGACGGAATAAAGTGGACGCCGAGCATTGACGTGACGCTTTGCAAGGGCTGCGGCACCTGCGCCGCGACGTGCCCCGCCTACGCTTTGGACATGCGGCTTCATTCCAAGGATGCCGTTCTTGAAAGAGTAAGAGCTGCAGTGGAGGAGTTAAAAGGTGCGGAGCGCCGCCCGAGAGTTCTGGTATTTTCGTGCACGTGGTGCGGCGCCGAGGAGGCTGGCATTGCTGAGAAATACGAGAATGTGCGGCTTGTCAAACTCATGTGCACCGGCGGGCTTGACAACAATTATATACTTGAGGCTCTGAAGGGCGGCGTGGATGGCGTCCTCGTCCTCGGCTGTGAGCATGGCGAGTGCCACTTCGTCTCCGGCAACTTTTGGGCGGAATTCAGATTCAAAGAGCTGAAGGCGATGCTCGAAGGCATAGGGCTCGGCGAGAGATTCGACTGGGTGTGGGTTTCCGCCGAAAAGCAAGATAGAATATTTGCCGCCGTAGAAAATATGATTTCAAAGCTTAAATGAGCTTTTCTTTTTGTTGCTTTTGCTTTTAACCCCGCCGAAACTGTCTGTATTAAGATTAGTCGTTGTGAGGCGCTCCGACGGCGTTCCGCAGCCACTCCAAATAAGCATTGTAGCCCCTGATTATTGGGAGCGCTATGATTTCAGGGACTTCGTAGCTGTGTATTTCTTTGATGTGCTTTATAAGCTCGTCTAATCGGTCTTCAGTGGTTTTCATTATAAGTAGGCTCTCTTCCTCGTCCTGCATAGCGTCGTGCCACCAGAAGAAGGAGCGGACGCTTGCGATGACGTTCACACAGGCAACCAGCCGCTTTTCGACAACGAACTTTGCGATACGCTCCGCCTCATCGGGTTTTGATGTGCAGAAAACAACGACGTTCTGCATATCAAAAAAGGAAAAATTGGGAAAATTACCTTGCAGGTCTTATGATGTCTCTCTCGCCGGCAGGCTCGAACTCGTGGAGTCCGCCCTTCGCATACATCAGGCATGGACGCCTGAAGTCGAAGACGAGGTCGGGGTCGGCGAATGCAAGTTTGATGAGCGGCGACGTTGCCCATGCCGAGCCTCTACCGAGCATCGCTGAGTATATTATAAAGCCTTGGTTGTGTGCTACTGTGTATGAAACGTATGGGACGTTTGGTCCGAGGAGCTCGGGCAAGCCGCCCTCCTCACCACGCAGCGAGCACAAGTTGCCAGGACCTATATGGTCTTGCGTTTCCTGTCCACCCCAGCCGGTGCGCATCCAGCCTTCCTTTGCGATGTTCGCAATAGCGTAATGGAAGCCCATCTTGCCCATCACGGAGTCGCCTGTGAGCAGTGCTGCCAGCGCGCCGCCGACGCCTGACATGAGACCCATCCGCAGGGCACCACCCCAGAACGCCTCAAGCAGCGTCGGATATTTCTCGAAAGTCTCCATGACGTAGGTGCCAGCCATGTCTATGAACGTCTTTACGACATCCCACTTGTCAGGCACCCGTTCGTGTCCTTGGAAGTTTGTGTGCACAAGTTCGACGAGTCTATGCAGCCAATCCGTAAAAGCGTTGCCCATCGTTAGAATCGTGTTTGCGCTCGGGAAGCCCAGACCGCCTGACATATAGACGCCATACCAACAAGAATCGTGCATGACCTGGTGTATCATCGCAGCCTCTATGGTGGCGTCGGTCAGCCGCTTGCCAAAGGCTTCGTCATCGACCGCCGCCTTCAAGAAAGGCACCGGCGGTAGTTCGGCATCGTTGGCACAGAAGTCTGCGACGAAGCCCCACGGGACGCCGCCCGGCTCGTTCGGCGGTCTTGCACGGCTTTGCCACGTTGGCAAGCCCATGAAGAACGCCTGTGCGTGCTTTGCTGAATACGCAAGGTCTGACAAGACGGACTCGCCGATGAGCCTATATGCGGCACAGAACGCCATGACGATGGCAATCGCAGACGCTCTCACCTGAGAGCCACCGTCGGTAATTCTGCCTCGGAGCGTGTGCACGTGGTTCGCCACGAATAGCCTGTCACCTATGCCTTTCTTCAACATTTCTGCCTTCTCAGGGTGGAACTCCTTGTCTGGGTCAAGGACCCAGCGGCGGTCGAATTGCGCCTTCAGGTCGTCGTTACCAGTCATCACTTTGGCATAAGCGTCTCTTGAGAGCCACGGGTGCGTCTCAGCCATGTGCTCTTGGATGACAGCGCCACCAGAGAGCGTGTGCTGCAATGTCTCCATGAACAAGTTCATGGATTCTGGCGAAATTTCCTTGCCAAGCCGCAGTTGGATAACACGGTGCGGCACGTCCAAGCCGACGATTACAGTCCTTTTTACATCATCTATCATCTGATGTGCCGCACAGTTGTTATAGAAGTTCAGCTCGTCGTGTTCGATTAAAATGTCCGTACCACTTATCAGAACAGGCTCAATATACCTCTGCCCGAGAGGGATGCCAACTTCTCTATTGTACTGCGGAATGCCTCTTTCGAGCGCAATCCGCCTGCCCCACTCCACGAATTCCCGCTTTGCCTTCGACTGCTGGATGCCGCCGTGCCGGTAGGCTTCGTGGTCGATAACGTCCATAGGTGACGCTCTGAACATCTTCGCCATAGCGTCGTAAATCTCACGCTGCTTCTCGGTTTCGATGACAAGATCTCTGAGCTTCATAGGGTCAAAACGGTAAGCAGTCTCTTCAGCCTTCTTTATTCCTGTAATCGCAGTGTCGTCCCAGTGGAACAGACGCTCCTCACCCGCCTTAACCTCCACTTTCCTGAAAGTATCGCCGACCTCGCTCCACTCCACCTCCGTCTTGTATTTCAACTTTGATTTCTTTTCCTCCTCGCCCATTTTCCCCTCCTAAAGAGTTGTTGTATTTTCATTATTCTAAGTTATATATATAGTTTTCCTGGTGTTTTAGAGAGCGTTCCTGCCTTTTAGGGAGCGCAAACAATAGTTATTACTTTCTGTCTCGATGTTCACGCACCCTTATTCGAATTTGGGAACATATTATCCAAGCCAGAGTTGTTTGGTGATGGCGGCGCACCGGTCTCCGAACCGCTCATCGTCGAACGCATAGGCTTCTAATCCTGGCACTATGACCCTTACGACAGGAACCCTTAGCTCGCTCGTTAAATCCACAACTACTACCCTTTCCAGCCCTGCTCTCCTCAGTTTTTTTACCATGACGCCTATGTCCTCCAAGATGTCATCGTTGTCGTGAGATTCGACATCGTCAAAACGCTTTTCCTCAGTCTCAGCATACCAATGGGCGTTTAATCGCTTCAAGCCCTCGTAGCCGAGCCGTAACTTAAAGCGCATATCTGCCTCTTCTACCTCAGTGAAACCGCCGTTCGTATTCATGTAAATCTGCGTGGCTCTCGCTTGCGCAAGCTCCGCCAACGCTCTTCCAAGCGCAACCTCGGCATTGACGTGCGTCCCCACTCCGATGAGCAGGAGCCTTGGGTCCCTTGAGGGGTCCTCAGCGACCGCCGCGAACGTCGGAACGCCCACGTCCGTCGTTATTTCCTTTATCATCACGTGGATGCCTGCCCGCTCATACCTTTCGATGAGCGTCTGCAAGCGCTTGCTGCGCCGCACGTCTGTGATCGTGGCGCCGGTCCGCCTTGCCGCTTCGGCTAATGAGTGTGCGTCTCTTTCTATGACCTCCGCCAAGCCGTGGCAGACTGCCTCCTCCAGCGTGTTCCCGGAGGCGAGCCCGTTGGTGTTGGGCTTGAATATCTCACGACGGAAGGGGTAAAAGACCGCGTTCGCCGGCACGAGCACGCTTTCTTCACGCACGAGGTCGAAGCCCTCAACCCACGTTATCCTACGCTCCACCAAGAAATCATCAGGGAGAATAAGCTCATCGGGATTTATGGCGTTTGGAAACTCATCATACCTGCCTATGAAGACACGCATGTCGAGGTGAGCCTCTAAAGAAGCGGAATAACGCTCTACTGCTTCCATCAACGCCGACGCCATGGCTTCTTCTTTTATCGCTCCTTTGCCTTTGTAGATTTTGCCCTTGCTCTCGCACAAGAACACAGGAATGTTAAGCTTATCCAAATTTGTTATATCCCGCAGAACACCGATGTCATTAAGCCGCCTCAAAGTCTTAGCGGGCGGCACCGCTCTATGCCCAGTAACCCCCCAATATTTCTTCTTACAGGGTCGCAGCATAAAAAGAGAAAAGAGAAAAGAGTTAAATTAGTAACCCTCGGGATTTAACCACTCCTTATGTTCTTCTCTCGCCTTCTTTATGATTTCGGTAGCTTCGTCGAAGGAGCAGAAGTAACGAGCGGGCAGCGGGTAGCCTGTCTCCTCACAGAGCGTCGGCATCATCCGGGTTTCCTCGCCGTAGACGAACTTAGACTGCACGAACGTCTCTGGCATCTTATACCTGTCCATGCCGTATCGCAGGACGGAATACGCAATCTCCTCGTGCGTTGGCGGTATGATTTCCGCACCGAGGGCGTCGATGTAATCCCACATTGGTAGATGTATGAACCGTGACGCCCAGTTCGAGCCGAGGATAAGTCCATTGAACCTGTAAGTGAAGACACTTGGCGGGTTCTGAGCCATAAGGTCGAGAGCGGGCGGTCTCGGGAAGAATTCAGCGTCCCACATCTTGAACGGCCAGCCGAGCTTCACAGAGTTCAAGCATTGATAAAGCTCCCTTGAGAGTTCGATGGCGGTTCTGTTGGGCGATGGTGACTCGACGCCCGCACAGGCAATAGACCAGCCGCAGATGTGGTAAGCGGCAGTTGCATACTCGGGTGTCATCTCGTTACGAACGTCGAGGAAAATGTCACGAACAAGCATGCCGGCTTCCGCTGCCGGTCTCGACCATATCAAATCCTTAAGCTTCTCTCCAACCTTCAAATGCCGCCGCTCCAGCAAGTCCATGCCGAACTCGGGGTCGAACTGCCAGACGTTGGTAACGTAGCCATCCTCATAATGGATGTCTGGGAAGTATTGCTGCATTTCGAGGGTGCGTCCGTCCGCTCCTACGAAGGTCGTATCAACGCTCCGCCCGTAGAGGAGAATCATGGACGGGGGGTCTTGGATGATACGGGTTGCGAACACCGGCGGGAATGAGAGGTAAGCGATTACCTTTGATATGTCCTTAAAGATGCCTCCTTTCCACGCTCTTATGATTTGCTGGTTCTCAGCGAACCTTACGACATACTCCTCCTGTCCCTGCATGTTGAGTAAGTACCAGATCGCCATGGTCAGCTTGAGTGGCGTTTCCCGCAGCGGGTCTCCGGGGCGTCCGATGACGAAAGCAGTATAGAAGTACCTGCTCATCGGCCACGTTTCTGTGTTGTCATGATAGGGACGCTTCCTCATTCACTCCACCTCCTTCTTCCATTTCTCCTCATACTCCTTTATAGCCTTTTCAGACGCCTCCTTCTCCCACGGCCACACAGCTTTCTCCTTGAGCTTGTAAATCTCCCTGAGCGGAACCACGGGAACGTCAGCCCACCACCACGGCCGGACCCAATGATGCCTTCCCCGCTCGCACACGTACACATATATCGGCTCTATCCACTCAGGATTAGTAGGGCCGCCGAAGCCGAACTTCCGCCACTCCTTCCTCGGAATCTCTTTGACCCTATGGAATATATCATGAACCATAGGGCCAAGCTCCTCGTATTGAAGCACGACGGGCGCCTTCTTCACTATTTTTGCGCCGCACCTTGCCTTATACTGGAGCTGGTCGAAATACGCGGGGCAGATGACGTTTTTCGGCAGCAACTGCTTTTCCTCTATTTTCTCCACAGGACCCATCCGCTCTTCCTCGCCCATCTTGTTTTCCTCCCAGTGCTTTACGCTTTATCGTGATTAATCTTATAATATTTAAAGCTAACGGGCTTTGCTCGCATGGGAATGCTGTGGGCGGATTAAGGGGGGCAGAGCTGTGTCAAAAACGAGAATTTTATATGACTCAAAGGTAAAAGATGAAGAATATGACCGGAGAGGGGAGGGGCGGAGGAGCCGAGCCTGAGAGTTGCTTTTCTTACTTCTTTGAGCCTCGCAGCGTCGCTGTCATCGGGGCGCTCCGAGAGGGCTGGTTCGGCGGCTATGTCATCATAAAGAATCTAAGGGTGTTCGGCTTCCCTGGCGAGGTTTACCCTGTCAATCCCCGCTACGACAAAGTCCTCGGCTTAGACGTTTACGCCAGCGTTAAAGACATTCCGGCAATGGTTGACCTCGTCATCATCATGACGCCTGCTGCGGTGGTGCCGAGCGTCCTCGAGGAGTGCGGGGCGTGCGGCGTGCGTGCGGCGATTGTCGTCTCTGACGGCTTTGCAGAACGCAGTGAGGAAGGGGCAAGGCTGCAAAAAGAGCTTGTTAGCGTTGGGCGGCGTGAGGGCATCCGCATCCTCGGTCCAAACACCGTAGGCGTCACAAACACCGCAAACGGGCTTGTAACGACGCCCTACGAGTTCGGCTACTCCAGTATTAGAAGGGGCTTCGTAGCGCTCGCAGGACAAACAGGGATAATTGCGCCGCAAGCTGTGCCTTACGAAGACCTACAGTATGGCATCAGTAAGATTTGTGATTTCGGGAACAAGTGCGACGTGGACGAAGCTGACCTTCTCGAATATCTTGCTGAAGACGCTGAGACGAAGGTCATAGCCATGTATCTTGAAGCCATCCGGGACGGGCGGCGGTTCTTAGCGACTGCGAAGCGAGTTGTTGAAAAGAAGCCCGTCATCGTGCTGAAGTCGGGGCGCAGCGAGGCGGGAGCAAAAGCGGCGGCGTCGCATACCGGCACGCTGGCAGGCGACGACAAAATCTACGACGCGGCGTTCCGACAAGCCGGCGTGCTGAGAATTCAAAATTTCAGGGAACTTTTCGAAATTCCCAAGATTTTCGGGCAACCTCGCCCGAAGGGCAACCGCATCGCCATGGTTACGATGACGGGCGGCGCCGGCGTGATGTCTACGGACATCGCTTACGAGTGCGGCTTGGAACTTGCAAGGTTCTCCGAAGAAACCTCAAACAGGCTCGGCGAGATATTCCCGTCGCTCGCAAAGAACCCCTCGGACGTCGGACCGGCGCTGTTCGCTGACGATATCATACAAATATACAAAAAGGCAATAGAAGCGGCACTGGAGGACGAGGGCGTGGACTGCGTGTCCGTCGTCCTGTGGACGGGCGAGGCGGCACCGCCGCCACTATACGTCGAGCTTTTTAAGGAGCTGAAGGAGAGGGCATCGAAGCCCGTGGCGATATGGGCATACTCGGCGCATCTCGTTTTAGCGCAAGAGCTCTCACGAGAGCTGGAGAAGTTGGGTTTCCCGGTGTTTTCGGACTTCGAAACCGCCGTGCGGGCGCTTGGTATGCTGTATAAGCTCTCAAAGCGGGTAAATGACTGAAATAAAGGTTTTGCTTGTGGACTCGCAAGCTTCAAAGTTTTGCGACGTGCTGGAAGAATTTTTAAACGCTGAGAGCGTTGCTGAGTATAGAGTCATCAGCACGGAAGAGCCGAAAGCGGCGTTAGAGCTTTTAAGGGATGCAGACGTCGCAGTCATAGAGTTGGATTTGACGAGAGAGGCGGCGGAACACGGACGTGGGGACTTGCCTACACCCGAGGAGGTGCACACAGGCTACAAGCTTCTCGCATATACGAAGAAGAACTTTTCACGGGTCAAAGTGCTGATTCTGGCAAGCCTTGCAGCGTGCGCTCCTGAAAGCTTAGAAACGGAACGGCAGCGTGCCTTAAAGAAGGGTGCGAGCGGCTTCTTGTGCAAGCCCGTGCCTTTACAAACACTTGTTGACGAAATAATAAAGCTAAGCGCGGCAGGCGAGGGGGGGCAAAAACGTTATAAATAATAGTTAATAATGCAGAATTAAAAATATGCAGCGGTTAGAGGGAAAGGTTGCGATTGTGACGGCGTCTGCGGGTGCAGGCATAGGGCAAGCGACCGTGCGGCGACTTGCGCAAGAAGGTGCAAAAGTCGTCGTCTCTGACATCCACGAGAGGCGGACGGCGGAGGTTGCTGAAGATCTTAAGGCGAAAGGTTTTGAGGCTATCGGCGTGCCTTGCAACGTTACTGACAAAGAACAAGTGGAAGCCCTCGTAAAGCAGACGCTGGAGGCGTTTGGCAGGATTGACATCCTCGTGAACAATGCCGCCCGTAACATAGTTAAGCCTGTGGTGGAGTTGGACGATGAGTCGTGGGACACGGTGGTCAACGTAAACCTCAAGGGCACCTTCTACTGTTCGAGGGCGGTGCTGCCGACGATGATAAAGCAGAGGGGCGGCAACATCGTGAACATTTCATCGATAGCGGCGTGGATAGGTTCGAAGGAGGACGGTGCCGCATACTGCGCTGCGAAAGCCGGCATAATGGCGTTCACGAAGGTGTTAGCAAGGGAGGCGGCGCCTTACAACATAAGAGTGAACTGCATAGCTCCCGGCTTCATACCGAATCCGTTCTTAAGACGCATTTATCCAGAAGAGGTGCTGAGGAGGTATGAGGAGCTGTCACCGATGGGGCGTGGGGGCAAGCCCGAGGAAGTGGCAAACGTCATTGCCTTTCTCGTCTCGGACGAGGCGAGTTACATCACGGGAGAGACTGTCTGCGTCAGCGGTGGCACCTACATGCACTAAGGTGTTTTTATGATAAGAGGATTAGAGCCATTTCTAAAGGCTGTAGAGAACCCATACAAGACCGTTTCTGAGTGGAAAGAGCGAACTGGAAAGAAGGTTATAGGCTGCTACCCGATGTGGCTACCTAGAGAGCTCGTGCACGCCGCTGGATTGCTGCCTGTGGTTGTATGGCGTAGCGACGAGCCTGTGACAATAGGGCATGCATATGTGCATACGTTCAATTGCGGACTGACACGCAGCTTTGTGGATGATGCTGTCCGTGGCAAGCTGGACTTCATTGACGGCTTTATTATTTATAGAACGTGCCTGCAAGCGCAAGAGCTGCCGTTCATCTTGGAGCAGCATGTGCGTCCGGCATACCTTGAATATTTGTATTTGCCAGCGATTTTTCCAGGGGCTGCGACAAAGGATTTCCTGATAGAAGAGCTGGAACGCTTCAAAGCGAGCCTCGAGGAGTTTACAGGCAAAGAGATTACAGATGAAGAGCTGCGACGGAGCATAGAGCTTTACAACGAAAATAGGCGTATGTTGCGGCGCTTCTACGAGTTCAGGCGGAAGAATCTGGGCGTTTTGCGGGCTCGTGAAGTAATGGCAGTCGTGTGGTCGAGCATGCTCGTGCCGAAGGAGGAGCACAACACTTGGCTTCGAGAGCTTCTTTTAGAGCTTGAAGAGCGGCAGGAGGAGCTTTTGAAAGAGCCACGTGTTAAGGGCGACTTGAAAGTAGTGCTCACCGGCGCTTTGTGCCAGACGCCGCAGCTCGAGATTTTAGACATGATTGAAGATTTGGGGATGGTGGTTGTGGACGATGACCTTTATGTAGGCTCCAAATACTTTGCGAACGATGTCGAGCTTGACGGCAACAAGCGTCCGCTGGAGGCACTTGCCGAGCATTATCTAAAAAGGGAGCCGACGTGCCCGACGAAAGGCGACTGGGAAATGGATTGGACGGATGAAATTGCGGGGATGGTAAAGAGAGGCGGTGCCGATGGCGTAATCTCGTTGCTCATAAAGTTCTGCCCGCCACATCTCTGCTACTACCCTGATATTAAGAGGGGGCTGATGGAGGCGGGCGTTCCTGAAGTGATGATAGAGGTGGAGCACGAGATTGTCTCTCTGGAGGGCGTGCGGACGAGACTTCAATCGTTCGCAGAGTCTTTGAGGAGGGGTGCTTGATGGTAGAAAAGAAAGAATACAAATTGAACAGGCTCGAAACGACGAAGCTCATAGGCCCAATGGTGGACAAGCACTGGGCTGAGCTTAGAGAGGCGAAAGAGCACGGCGAAAAGGTAGCGTGGTGCTCCGGGCCGCTGTTTATCTTCCCGTATGCGATGGGGATGAAGTGTCACTTCATGGCGGGCTACGCTGCTTATTGCGCCGGGCGTAAGGCTGGTGACCAAGTTTTAGAGGCGGCGGAGGCTGACGGCGAGCTCATGGACACGTGCTCATATCATCGTTTGCATACCGGAATGGCGGCGGCGATTCTTAGAGGGCGACCTGTGAGGAAAGAAGTCATTTTGCCAATTCCAGATTTGCTGATAACTGGACGGCTCTGCACCGAGATGGCGCACTACGCAGAAGCGTTGTATCGTCGTCTTAAAATTCCTGTGGTGGCGGTGGACATCCCGCCGCCACGGCGCAAGGAGGACTTGCCAAGGCTTGAGCGTTTCGTGGTTCGTCAAATAAAAGAGAGCTTGATACCGGCACTTGAGAAGGTCTGCGGGAAGGAGTTCGACGAGGAGGAGATGCGGCGGATTCTCAGGGTGCTAAAGAAAGCGACGACGCTGCGCAACCAGTGCTGGGAGTTTTTCAAGCTGAAACCGACGCCTTGGACGCTCTGGGACTATGGCGTGAGTATCGCTCCGGTCTTTTATATGATGGGGAAGCCTGAGACCGTGCCTTACTACGAGAAGCTGCTGGCGGAGCTTAAAGAGCGGGCGGCGAAGAAGATTCCAGCTATACTGCCAGACGGTGAGAAATACAGGTTGTATTGGGATGCGTGGCTGCCTTGGGCGTTTCTTGGGATGTTCATTCGGAAGTTCGTGTCCTACGGGGCGGTTCCGATTTGCGGGCGTTACCCGTGGGAGTTCTTCCCGCATCCTGAGTATATAGACCCAGACGCCGACGATATCGTGAAGAACTGGGTCGAGCTTTATTACACGAAAGGGCATCAAGCCATGGTTATGATGACAGAGGGCGCCCTTGAGCAGATAATGGAACTTGTGGAAGAGTATTCGATAGATGGGTTGGTGATGTTTGCGTCGAAGACGTGCCGTGCGTGGGTCGGGCAGAGGGAGATAGTAAACGAGATAGAGCGGCGGCTCGGCGTTCCCGGCGTAATTATCGAGGCAGATATGGTGGATTCGAGGATGGTCTCCGAGGCGCAGATAGAAACAAGGCTGCAAGCACTTTTTGAAACTATTGACGCACGGCGGCGTAGGTGAAGAGTGGAAAGAAAAAGCCATCGGGAAGAGCCATGGGGGCGGCAGTAGCGGGCGTTGACATTGGCTCCATATTCACGAAGGTTGTCATCATAGATGCAGAGAGCTACGATATCATATCGTTCAGTATCATGCGTAGCGGAGCATCGCACGAAAACGCATCGAGAAGCGCCACTAAAGATGCCTTACGGGCGGCAGGCATGAGTCTTGAGGATCTGGCATACGTGGTATCAACGGGTTACGGGCGTTCGAGGGTTCCATTCGCCGACCGCCAGATTACGGAAATCACGTGCCATGCGAGAGCCGCAAAGTTCCTGTTCCCTGACGCTCACACCATCATTGACATCGGCGGACAGGACAGCAAGGTCATCCGCATCGACGCCGCCGGCAGAGTCACGAACTTCGTGATGAATGACCGATGTGCTGCGGGCACCGGGCGCTTTCTTGAGGTGATGGCGGAGGCGCTCGAAGTCGATTTGGGTAAAATGACAGAACTCTCGCTCCGAGCTACTAAAAACATAGAGGTCAGCAGCGTTTGTGCGGTGTTCGCCGAATCCGAGGTAATCTCGTTAATAGCAAGCGGGCACGAAAAGGCGGACATCGCCGCAGCCATTTTTAGGGCAATTGCCCGCCGCATCACCGGCATGGTCGGACAGCTTGGGGTCCAAGAGCGAGTTGTGATGACTGGGGGCGTTGCAAAGAACGAAGGTGTCGTCCGTGCGCTTGAAGAGCGGCTGAACGTGAAAATCACGGTGCCTGAGGAGCCGCAGATCGCCGGTGCCCTTGGCGCTGCGCTCCTCGCTGCCGAAAGCCTCAAATGAGCAACTTTTTACTGCTCCCTTTTGCCCTCGTTTTTGCGACGGGCAGTTTTGTCCCCCTGTCGGGTCGTGATAAGAGCTCGTCGTGACCCCGGCCAACGGTGTCATGCTCAGGTAACTGGGCATAACCCTACTTAACATACGAAAAAGTTGGAGGGTTGATGAAAATAAAAGGGATCTCGAAGGAAACTTTAGAACTTATATTGAACGCAAGTAGGGCGCAGCACCCTAAGGAGTTTCTATGCCTACTCACTGCGGAGCGTGGTATCATTGATGACATTTTATTGTTGCCGGGCACGCTTTCCTCGCAGCGGAGCGCAACGTTGCGTTTAGAAATGCTGCCACTCGGCATGGGCGTCGTCGGCTCCGCCCATAGCCACCCCTCCCCGAACAATCGCCCTTCAAAGGAGGACCTTCGCATGTTCTCAAGGCTCGGCAGGTGCCACATCATCATCTGCTACCCGTATGGCGAGACTGACTGGGCATGCTACGACCGCAGCGGCAAGCCCCGCCGCTTGGAAGTCTTGTAAGCCGATATGCAGTCGCTTAGTTCAAACTAGTGCCGCCAGCCTCAAAAATTAAAAAGAGGGGATTGCCGGAGTGACTGCGTGCATCATCACCGTGCTTGCTACCGCTCCGACGACGACCATGATGATTATGTAAACGACGATTGCCACTATCAGGTATATGACTCGCTTGTCTTCTGGCGTGTTCATGAGCACTGGCATCCCCAGATAAAGAATGTAGAGCCCGTAAAGACTTATCAGGAACACGAGAATCGAAAGCGTCGGAAGGATGTAAAGGATGCCCGCAAGAAGCCCTGGGGTCGCAGCATACGCCGCAAGCTTCATCGCCTGCATCAGGTTCTGTTCTGACGAGAAGCTCGGAGCGAGAGCATTCAGGATATATGCGAATATCACCACGCCGATTATCGAGAGCACGTATTGCAGGATGCCAAGACCGACCGCCGTGCCCATGGGGAGCGTGAAATGCGTCGCAAGCATTCCCCAGCCGACCTTAATGCCGACGACGCCGTAGCCAATGGTGACACCTATGAGTAGCGGCACGGCAACGACTGCTAAATAAACCAGTATATCCTGTGTGCTCCGCTCTTTGTCTTTTACTTCCTCCAAGGTGTTCTTCGGCGACGTTATTATGTTTTTCGCCTCGTTTATTATCTCGTTCACGTCCATATTCTCACTCTCCGCCGTAATTTTAATCACAACGCTTTTTAAAGTTTTTGGGATGTTTTGTTTCAGCTTTTCCGCCCGTGAGCGCACCCCTGGACCAAGAGGGCGTAATTCTTGACAAATTTTATTTGCAGCGGTGGCAGTATTTGTAAAACAACGTTTGGAGGGCGTGGCACGCATGAATGTTAAGATATATGGGGCGGGCGTCGCTGGCACGTTCCTTTACTTCCTTTTAAAGCAGGCGGGCTTTGATGTAAGCATCTGCGAGCGGCGGCGTTCCTCGCCGGACTGTCGCTGCGCCTGGGGCATCACTTACAACGAAGCTAAAGCCTTGTATAAGGAAATAGACGTGAATCTTGACGAATATGTGCTCGTGCGTCCCGCAAACGTCATCGTTAACGGCGTGGCGTTCAAGAACAAGAACGTAGTGGTCTTCGACAAAAAGCGGCTTCTTGAGGACTTATGGCGGCGTATGGATATAGAAGATATTACGGCAGTGAAAGCGCAGCAAGCAGACGTTCTCGTGGACGCCACCGGCTACGAGCGGGCGCTGCTCCCGAAGATCGAAAACGACAACCTGTATCCAACAGCTCAGACCGTGGAAGAGCACGATGCCGACGAGAACATTTACGTTTACGCCAAAGGGGCGACGGGCTATGCATGGGCGTTCCCGCTCGGCGACCGCCGCTGGCACGTCGGCGTCGGCGAGGCTGAGGGCAACTTCTCAGCCCTCCTTAACGGCCTCAGGGAAAAATACGGTTTTAAAGTCAGTAACGAGCTTTTCTGCAGGTGTGACGCTTTCGTTCGTCTTCTTGCGCCGTCAAAATGTCGCCCGTTCGTCGTCGGTAACGTCGTTGGCGTCGGCGAGTCCATAGGTTGTGTTTCCGGTGCGGGCGAGGGGAATGCGCCGTCTCTCAGGTGCGCAAAGCTTTTTTATGAATGTTTGAAAGCTGGACATTTCGAAGACTACGAACGGCGGGTGCTCAGGCACTTCCGATGGATTGAAAATGAGCATAAATTCGTCGAATTGGTCCAGCGGGGAAAACTTTGGCGGGCGCTCCCTCTCCTTCCGAGAATCGTGGCTGTCGAGTCGAAGCGGGCGGTCGGGCATTCCGTTGCGGACGTCAGGGCACTCCTAAAGCTAATCCTTAGAAGCTAAACGCTCTGCGAGGAGAGCTTTGTCTCCTATTTTAAAAAGGTGAATCCAGCGCTCGCCGCCGCTCAGTCCCTCTTCAAACCTCTTACGCACGTTCCAGTATTCCGACGGCGGCAGCGAGAAGCGTAACGTCACCTTCTTGGCGTTAAGCCGTTTCAACGCTTTTACAACAGGCTCCACACCAAAATCCACGAATTCAAGCACTTTATACTGGCGAAGAAACGCCGAACTTACCTCTTCGTCGGAGGTCAAGAGCGTTCGCCGCTTGTCCTCGCTTAGAACCTCGGCTTCCAGCTCAAGCTTGCCCAACAAGTTTTTAATGAGCGTAGCTTTGATCACCGTTGGGTCCACCTCGTAGATAAACGCTCTCGGCTTCGCTGCAGTTTTAGGCATAAAGGTGGCGTCCTCGCACGTCACCCGCTCGCCCGATGGCAACGAGACCGCCGAGACCTTGCACTCCGCAAGCGCGCCCATGTAAAGCGCCAAACGGTTCAACTGGAAGTTCAGCGACGTGTATTCCTTCTCCCCGCTCAGCCAACGCCCCACACGCGCGGGCGGCATCTGTGGCGGTAGCTCGAACGCCAGATTCTCAGTTGTTTTTCGATACTTCTCAACGATTTTCAACGGCGAAGGTTGAAGGTTCTCGATTGTTCGCACCTTCTCTCCGGGTGGTCTTGAGGGGTCTGAAAACACGACCTCCGCATCTTCAAGCCTTTGAGCGACGGTATTGCTCGTTGCGTCTCCGATGACGACTTCCACGTTTTCCAAACCTAAGGACGCCACATTAAGCGCTGCGAGCTTTGCTCTATCTCTATTCAGCTCCACGCCGTAAGCCTTACGGCAACTGAGTGCAAAAAAAATAAGTTGCGCACCGACGCCGCAACTCACGTCCGCTATTACGTCGCACTTCAGCCTTTTCGCTCTATACTCTGCGATTATTGCGGGCGTGGCGTAACGTAAGCCCTCTTCGTCGAAAAAGAGCCTCTCAGCGAGCGCCCCGAATTTCTCTTTCGCCTTGAGTCTGCACCTTGCAACCTCGTAAATAAGCTCAGGTGGCACGTCCTTACTCAAGCTTTTTAGGACTCGCTCCCTGGAAAAACCCCTCTTTATCAGCGTAATGGCTTTTGATACCTCGCTTTCGATGCTTCTGAGCATCAACTCCCGGTTGTCTTTGCAAGGTGTGCCCATTCCTCGCTTGTAATATCAAAATGAGCTTATTTCTTAACTACGGTTCCGTCGCTGGGGTTTGCGTAGAGCTACTGGGACGGCATCGTTTCCGCTCTCACGTTTGGTGACGCAAACTTTTTATGTAGGGCGACGTATTCAGATGTGCAGAGATGACGAAGACGAGCAGACCGAGGAGGGGTTCCTTGGCATTCTCTCCGAGGAAAAGGGCGAAGAGCGAGACTTGCAACATAAGGAGGGCGAAGCTCGTAGAAGGAAAGTTGCTGCAGGGCTTCGCGGGTTATAAAGCCGGAATGACGCACGTCATCATGGTTGACGATGTGCCAACGAGCTTAACTTACGGTTCGGAAATAGCAGTGCCTGCGACGGTGATAGAGACGCCGCCACTGCGTGTCGAAGGCATTCGTCTGTATAAAGCGACGGTTTATGGGTTAAGGTGCTTAACCGAAGTCTTGTTCAGGAAAACAGGGGAAGAAGGCGTGCAAAAGATTGAAGATTTGTTGAATGGCGGCAACTACGAGCTTCGCCTTATCATGGCGACGCAGCCGCACCTCGTCACTGGCGTTCCAAAGAAGCGTCCTGAAATCATGGAGCTGCGGCTCGGCGGTGGTAGCGGCGAAGATGCGTTTGACTATGCAAAAAACGTCTTCGGCAAGGAAGTTAGCATAAAGGACGTTTTCAGCAACGGCGACTTCGTGGACGTCACCGCCGTGACGAAGGGCAAGGGCACGCAGGGTCCGGTGAAGCGCTGGGGTGTGAAAATCCAGAACGCCAAGGCTTACCGCTCGAGCAAAGGACGCCACATCGGAACGCTCGGACCGTGGACGCCGGCGAGGACGAGCTGGCGAGTCCCGATGATGGGACAGACCGGCTATCATCAAAGGACGGAATATAACAAACGTATCTTGAAAGTCGGAGAGAATGGTGAAGAGGTTACACCGAAAGGTGGCTTTTTGCATTATGGCATCGTCCGCAACGAATACGTGCTTTTAAAGGGGAGCGTTCCCGGGCCTGCGAAGCGGCTGGTGCGTCTTTCCCCCGCGGTGAGGGGGCATTTCAAGCTCACCGCCCCTCAAATCGTTCGTGTGAGTACGGAGTCGAAACAGGGCTGCTGAGGTGTTTGTGGTGGCTATGGCTGAGGAGCGTGCTGCAGGCATGAAGACTAAAGCTAAGGTCTTAAGCCTTTCTGGCGAAGTTCTTCGAGAGATTGCGCTGCCGAGGGTGTTCTTGGAGGAGTATCGTCCCGATCTGATAAAAAGGGCGGTGCTCGCAGCGCAAGCAAATAGGCTTCAACCTTACGGCACCAACATCCTCGCAGGGCGAGATACTTCTGCTGAGAGCTGGGGTCCCGGCTATGGAGTCGCTCGTGTTCCTCGCATAAAGACAGGACGGCGTGCCGCAAAAGTCCCGCAAGCGGTCGGCGGCAGGCGGGCACACCCCCCGAAGCCTGAGAAAATCCTAAGTGAGAAGATAAACAAAAAGGAGCGCCGCAAAGCCATAAAATCGGCGATTGCAGCGACCGCCGACGAGACGCTCGTGCGGCGTCGTGGGCACAAGTTCGGTGCGGAACTCCCGATAATTCTGGAGGATGCATTCGAGAGCTTGAGCAAGACGCGGGAGGTCAAGGAAGTTTTCGAGCGGGTGGGCATCTGGGAGGACGTGCTCCGTGCGAAGGAGCGGAAAGTGCGTGCTGGCATTGGAAAAATGCGGGGACGCCGTTACAAAACTAAGAAGAGCGTCTTAGTGGTGTTTGCGACTGAAAATGGGCATGAAGGGATAAGAAGAGCTGCGAGAAATTTGCCAGGCGTGGATGTTGTCCACGTGCGTCTGCTGAACGCCGAGCTTTTAGCGCCGGGAACACACGCGGGGAGACTTACGGTCTGGACAGAAAGCGCCATTCAAAGCCTGCAGAACGCAGTCTATCCGGCTTAAAAGCTCAACCAAATTAAAAATAAAGAGGAGAGTTATTTTTCTCCTGGCTTCCAGTCGGGGCGTCCGACGATGCCCACGATTGCGACTGCCTGCGGTCCGCCGAGGTTGTGAGCGAAGCCGGCTTCTGCGTCTTTGACTTGTAGTCCTTCAGCGCGTCCGAGGACCTGTCTCGTGAGTTCTGCCACCATGCGGCAACCAGTCGCGCCGATCGGGTGTCCGAAGCACTTAAGTCCGCCGTCAGGGTTTATCGGGAAGTCGCCTTCGATTGTGGTAACGCCGTCTCTTATGAGTTGCGCCCCCTCGCCGAGCTTGCAGAGTTTCATATCTTGGTAGTTTATGAGTTCGGTGATGGTGAAGCAGTCGTGGACGATGCCGAAGTCGAGCTCCTTGCGGGGGTCAGTGATGCCAGCTTCCTTGTATGCCATCTCTGCAGCCTTCACGTTCGCCGGGAATGCGAGTCCTGTCCAGTCCTTGCGGTAGAACGGGTGCAAAGTCTCAACGGCGAGTCCCATTGCTTTTATCGTTGCGTATTCGTCGCCGACGAGCTCTTTCGCAATCTCAGGTCTCGTGAGGACGACGGCAGCGGCGCCGTCGGACATCGCACAGCAGTCGAAGAGCCCCAGCGGATACGCAATCATCGGCGCTTTCAACGCCATTTCCACGGTGATTTCACGGCGGAAGTGCGCCTTCGGGTGTCTTGCGCCGTTATAATGGTTCTTGACCGCGACGAGCGCTAGGTCCTCCTTCGTCCAACCCCACTCCTTGAAAGCACGGACGGCAGCCATTGCGAACATCGCCGGCGCGCTCTCGGCGTTCAGCGTAACCTCTGCGCCGAGGAGCATCTTGTCGAGGTCCGGCAGCCCTCTTGAGCCCTGGTCGAGGATTTTTTCGACGCCTGCTGCAATCACGATGTCATACACGCCTGAGGCGACGGCGTATGCAGCATTCCTGACAGCATCCATGCCGGTGGCGCAGTAGTTTTCGACCCTTGTGATGGGCTTGCCATACCACTTCAGCGGGTCGGCAAAGGCGTCGCCGGCGACGCCTGAAAACGTCCAGAAGGTGCCGACCCATGCTGCTTCCACGTCCTTCCGTAGGTCGACGTTCGCCTCGTTGCACGCCTCGTAAACAGCTTCTACGAGGAGGTCTTCGTGGTCCTTCTCCCATATCTCGCCGAACTTCGTGACACCAGTCCCGACTATCGCAACCTTGTCTGTTATCCTTCCCATCCCAATCACCCCCTTACAGGTCTTGCCTTCCAGCCATAGTGTCTGAACTTCGCCCTTTCATGCAGGAGCCTGAACGTCATCTCGACCTCCATATCCACTTTTACCTCTTTTAGGTCGTGGTCGGTCATCTCCATCAGGACCCGACAGCCGTCTTCGAGGTCGACGGCGGCTTTCGTCGCTGGGTTGATGCCGTCGCCGGGCTGTATGTTCCCGGGACCGAAGAGGTAGTCATGCACGAACGTGTAAATCTTGCCACGCCGCGCAAGCTTCACAATCTCGTAGTTGTCCTTCTCGCCGCAATACATGCAAATCCTGCCTATCGGGTAGCTAACCTCACCGCACTTCTTGCACTTCATTCCGTAGAACGGGAGTATCGCCTTTTCGTCCCGCCAATACTTGACCACCGGCGACCGTGGAATTTCGGGCAGCTGCGATGGCCAGCCTGTGTCGAGAACGCCTTTGAACGCCGCAAACCTCGCATACGATGGCAGCATCCTTTTCGACTTTATGTAGCTCGTGCCGCGTCTCGTGCCCTTCAGCTCCTCCACCTTTTCCGTCGTCTTCACGACGAAAGCATCGCTCCCTTCGCCTTGGCTGGCGCACATAATTCTTTCGTCAGGCTTTGCCTGCTCGAGAGCGGCGACGAGCATGAGGAGTGCATGCGGCGTTCCTGTAATTCCGACTGTGCTGAACAGCGGGTCTTGGAGCTGTGTTTTCGGGTCTACCCCTAACACTTTTGTGGCGCCGAGTATGCTTCGCGGGTCAGGTCCGTAGATTGCGACTTTGGCGAGGTCTTTGGGAGAGAGGTTAAGCTTCTTGGCGAGCATTCCTGCGGCCGTCGGTAAATCGTGCAAGTAGCCGTATCTTGTGTCGAGCTTCGCCTCGAAACGCCTTGGGAACAGGTCAACCTCCCGCCTCCAGGGTCCGGGTATTGGATTTATCACCGTCGAGAAGCCCTCGATGTCAGCAATCACGCCGTCCTCGCCGATGAGGAGTGCGGCGGCACCGTCCCCGAAAATCTGCTCCAAGTCTGAAGAGGGGACTGCCACCCTCGAATCCGCGGCGGTTACTAAGACTTTCTTTGCTGAGCCTGCTTTCACGGCATCCATCGCCATCTTCACAGCTATCGTCCCCGCCCGTAACGTTCCTGTGATGTCCGCGGTCAGAACATCACGTCGTAAGTCCAGTGCTGATGCTATCATTGCAGCTGCTTGCTTCTCCTCTAAAGGTGACGTTACGGTTGCAAAGAAAAGCGCATCCACCCCCTTCGGGTCCATACCCGTGAGGCAATCAAGCCCAGCTTCGACCGCCATCGTTAGACTGTCCTCGTCGAAAGAGGCAACAGAGCGCTCCCCGCCCATCGTTGCAGAGCCGTGTGCCCTTGCTATCTCATCCCTGCTTATCCTCCATATCGGGATGTACGCTCCATACGATATTATTCCCACCATCAAAATCCCTTCTAAAGCAGCATGTTAAATCATTTTCTATTTTTCAACATCCATCAAGTGTCATGCTGAATTCGGATTCTGCTCAATTTCAACAATGGAGCTTCGGACTAAGGGCTGCGTCAAAGCGGCTGTCAAAGCGGCATACTTATAAAGGTTAGAGCTTAGTTTTGATGGAAGAATGCTGCTCAAATTTCCTTACGGCACAAGCGTTTTGGAGATTGAAGTGGAGGCGGTGCCGCTCGACAGTAATCCCACAAGCTCGAATCCGAACGACCCGCCGCACGATGTAATAAAATCGGCGTTAGAGCATCCTGTGGGGACTAAAAGGCTGAGAGATTTGTGTGTTGTTAGTAAGGGCAAGATGGGCGGGCGTAAAATAGTAATCGTGGTTGATGACCACACGAGAGCGACGCCGACCGAGTTCATGCTCGACGGCATTATGAAGGAGCTGTGGGGTGCCGGCGTTGAGACGGCGGAGTTAAAGATTTTGGTGGCGTGTGGGACGCACGAGCCGCCCGTCGAGAGCGAGCTGAGGAGGATTCTCGGCAGGTATTACGAGCTTTACAAGAGTGGCGAACTGGAGGTCGAGGCGCACGACTGTGACGCCGCCGACCTTGTTCGCCTCGGCGAGACGAGTAGAAAAACGCCCGTGCTCATCAACAAGAGCTACGTGGATGCTACCCTGAGAATCTTAACAGGAGACATCACGCTGCACTACTACGCAGGCTTCGGCGGCGGACGCAAGAGCCTGATTCCCGGGATTTCAGGGCGAGAATCCATAAAAAAGAACCATTCGCTCCTCATAGATGAGCGAGCAACGACCGCAAACCTCGAGGGCAACCCCGTGCACTTAGACATGTGCGAGTTTGCTGCTTTTGCGCCGCCACATTTCACGCTGAACGTCGTCGCGGACGCCGACGGCAGGCTCGTAGATGCTTACGCCGGCGAGCTCAACACAGTCTTCGAGCGTGGTGTTGCCGCCGCCCGCAAAATCTTCGAAAAGCACGTCAGCGGCAACTTCGACGTTTTAATAGTCAGCGCCGGCGGATTCCCTAAGGACCGGAGTCTCTATCAAGCCACAAAGGCAATAGAACATTGCTACAGAGCGGTGAAGCAGGACGGCAAGCTTATATTAGTGGCGAAGTGCGACGAGGGTATAGGAAACAAGTATTTTGAGGAGTGGATGGAGTTCGACGAGGCGGAACTGGAGAGGGCGGTGCGTGAAAATTTCGTGCTCGGCGGGCACAAAGCTTTTTACCTGAGAAGGGCGATGCGGAAAGTTAAAATCTCGATAGTTTCGGAGCTTGACACTGGCAAGTTGGGGGAATGGGGCATAAACTCTTATTCTTCCTTAGAGGAAGCTTTAAAAGAAGAGATTAAAGAAGGGGATAAAGTAGGAGTGGTAAGGAGAGGCATGGATGTGCTGTTAGTGCCGCTTGCGGCGAAGTGAGGGGATAAAAATGCCATCATTGCAGAGGAGGCTTGCGGCGGAAATCCTGAAGGTCGGCGTACATAGGGTCTGGATGAACCCTGAGCCCGAAGCCATGGAGCGAATAGCGGAGGCTGTAACCAGGGACGATGTGAGGGCGCTCATCGAAGAGGGTTTGATAAAAAGGAGACCTGAGAGGGGCGTGAGCAGAGGAAGAGCAAGGCTGCGTGAACAGAAGCGACGGCTCGGCAGACGCCGCGGGCATGGCTCGAGGAAGGGCGCAAAGGGGGCAAGGATGCCGAAGAAGCGGCTTTGGATAATACGGATAAGGGCGTTGCGGCGTCGCCTCAGGGAACTGCGGGACAGTGGAAAGATAGACAGAAAAACCTACAGGATGCTTTACAGGAAGGCGAAAGGCGGGGAGTTCAAGAGCGTTGCGCATCTGAATACATATATAAAGGCGAATTTCAAGATAGAGTTGGATACGGAGTGAGTGTTGCAAAATGGCACGGGGAGCGGTCTATAGAGTGTCGTTTAGGCGGAGAAGAGAAGGAAAAACGAATTACCGGAAACGGTTAAGGCTCTTGCTCAGCGGCAAGCCGAGGGTGGTGGTCCGGAAGAGCAATCGCCAAATAAGAGTGCAGCTTGTCGTTCCTGACGCCAAAGGCGACCACACGCTCATCTCCGCGATCTCTTCAGAGCTGAAGAAGTATGGTTACGACGGCTATGCAGGGAACACGCCGGCAGCTTACCTCACAGGGCTGTTGCTCGGCGTCAGGGCGTTGAATGCCGGTTATGCCGAAGGAGTCTTGGACATCGGCTTGCACACGCCGTCCCGGGGCGCCAAGGTCTTTGCAGCGTTAAAAGGCGCTATAGACGCGGGCATGGAAATCCCGTGCAGCGAGGAGATTTTTCCCGATGATGCAAGGATACGAGGCGAGCATATCGCCGCATATAAAGACGATACGGCGATAGTTGAAAGTTTCGAGCGTGCGAGGCAGAAAATATTAGAAGAGCTGCGTGAGGACGCTACTAAAAAGGTGGCAGGGAATGGAGGAGCATGAGTTAGAGGCGTGGGAGCCGAGAACGAGGCTCGGGAAGCTTGTGAAGGAAGGTAAGATAAAAACAATCGAGGAGGCGCTTAAGTCGGAGTACCCTTTGAAGGAGATTGAAATTGTGGATTATCTGCTGCCAGACCTTGACGAAGAGGTTCTCGACATAAGTTTAGTGCAGCGGATGACGGATTCAGGGAGGCGGACGAAATTCCGAGTCTGCGTCGCTGTCGGCAATCGAGACGGTTATGTGGGCGTCGGGCTCGGCAAGGATAGCCTCGTGGGCGACAGCATCGTGAAAGCGGTCAGGAATGCGAAGCTAAATTTAATATACGTGGAGCGAGGCTGCGGCTCGTGGGAATGCACTTGCGGTGGGAAGCACTCCGTCCCGTTCACGGTTACAGGGCAGTCGGGAAGCGTCCGTGTCACGTTAAAGCCTGCGCCGAAAGGTTTGGGCATCGCCGCCGGGAAGACGCAGAAGAAAGTTTTAGAACTCGCGGGTATACGCGACGTGTGGACATTTTCTATGGGCGAGACGAGAACGACGTTTAACACAGCAAAGGCGACGCTCGACGCCTTGAAGAAGACGACGCTGATGCGGGTTTAGTTGTTGAGTGCAGGTAGTTGGTGAGTTTTATGTATGCGGTTGTTAGGCTAAGAGGGACGGTGGGCGTCCGTGCCGACATAAAGGATACGTTGAAAATGCTCAGGTTACACAAGGTCAATCATTGCGTCCTCGTCGAGGAGAACGAGTATTACAAGGGCATGCTCCAAAAAGTCAAGGACTACGTGGCATGGGGGGAAATTTCGAAGGAGACGCTAAAGCAGCTCTTAGAACTGCGGGGGCGGCTTGACGGCGGGAAGCGGTTGACTGATGAATACGTGAAAGAGCACACGCCTTTCTCTTCCATAAAGGAGCTCGCATACGCCATCTACGAGGGGAAGCTGAAAATAAAGGACGTGCCGGGGCTGAAGCCCGTATTTAGGCTGCACCCCCCCAGAAAGGGGCATCGCGGCATAAAAAAGAGCTTTAAGGAGGGCGGCGAGCTCGGCTATCATGGGGAGAAAATAAACGAATTGTTGTATAAAATGAGATAGTTTGAGGGTTTGAGACGAGCTGTTTTCAAAGCAGCCAGTTTTGACACCGCTTAGCAATCATGAGAAGCCGAAAGATTTTTAGCCACAGCCTCTTTTCTAGCAGCTGCTCGGCAGTCGCCCAGCCCACATCCTGCCAATGAGGGAGGAAGCTATCCGCTTGCCCTCGAAGGTCATCGACAACAGCCCGAAGCGACGAGGCAATGGATAAGCAGCC